>JANMMQ010000027.1:0-2825 GCA_031373465.1 Ilumatobacteraceae bacterium
GTCGTGCATGTACAGCCGGTCGCGCAGCACGAGCAGCTGATCCTTCGTCATCTTCTTGATCTGGTGCGTCGCGTTGCGACCCTCGATGTCGGGGCCGAGCGTCCAACCCTTGACCGTCTTGCACAAGATGGCGGTCGGCGCACCGGTACCCATGTTGTCGGTAGCCGATTTGTATGCGGCATACAGCTTGCGATAATCGTGACCGCCTCGGGGGAGGTGCACGAGGTCTTCGTCGCTGAGGTGGGCCACCAGTTGGCGAAGCCGCGGGTCGGGCCCGAAGAAGTTGTCGCGGATGTAGGCACCGTTCTCGATGGTGTAGCGCTGGAACTGACCGTCGACGGTGTTGTTGAGCTGGTTCAGCAGCACACCGTCGGTGTCCTTGGCCAACAGCTCATCCCACTTCGAACCGAGGATGACCTTGATCACGTTCCAGCCGTTGCCGCGGAACACTGCCTCGAGCTCTTGGATGATCTTGCCGTTGCCGCGGACCGGGCCGTCGAGGCGCTGCAGGTTGCAGTTGACGACGAAGACCAGGTTGTCGAGCTTCTCGCGGCTGGCCAACGAGAGCGCGCCCAGCGTCTCCGGCTCGTCGCATTCGCCGTCGCCTAGGAACGCCCAGATCCTGCTCTGGCTGGTGTCGTCGAGCTCGCGGTTCTGCAGGTAGCGATTGAACCGCGCCTGATACAGCGCGCTGAGCGGACCGAGGCCCATGCTGACCGTGGGGTACTCCCAGAAGTCGGGCATCAGCCGCGGGTGCGGGTAGCTCGACAGCCCGTGACCGCCACGGCCGATCTCGCGGCGGAAGTGGTCGAGGTCGTCGTCGGTCAACCGGCCTTCCATGTATGCCCTGGCGTAGATGCCGGGTGCAGCGTGACCCTGGAAGTAGACGTGGTCGCCGGGGACGCCGTCGTCCTTGCCGCGAAAGAAGTGGTTGAAGCCGATCTCGTAGAGGCTGGCGGAGCTGGCGAACGTCGACAGGTGCCCGCCGATCCCATCAGCTTTCTTGTTGGCCCGCACGACCATGGCCGCTGCGTTCCACCGCACGAAGGCACGGATCCGCCGCTCGATGAATTCGTCGCCGGGGAACCATGGCTCCTGCTCGCGCGGGATCGTGTTGATGTACGGCGTGCTGATGGTGTCGGGGAAGCTGACCTGCAAACCCCTGGCCCGATCGAGCAACTTGGAGAGCAGGTAACGGGCTCTGGTCTTGCCGTGTACCTCGACCACTGCGTCGAGCGAGTCGAGCCATTCCTGCGTCTCGCTGGGGTCAGAGTCGGGCAGCTGGTTGACGAAGCCGTCGAAGATCATGGCCCTTAGTCAATCAGGCCTACCGCTGGGTAACGTGCGCGAACCGCGTGAACACGCTGTTACGGCATCCACCACCCTGCGACGTCGAACAGCGTGTGCGAGGCGACCAACGAGTTGATGCACAGGTTGCCTCCCGGCGACAACCCGACTGTCAGGGAATTGGCGATCACGGATGATCGCGCTCCATTGACGGACGATGTCGCCCCGGCCTGCTGACCGCAGATCGTTCCCGTCAAGTAGCCGTCGACGGCAGGGTCGACGATGGTGATCGTGCCGGTCACAGCGGTCGCCGCGTCAGGCGCTGCGCCGATCTCGATCGTCTGCCCGACACCTTGATGGCCCCGCCATCCGCCGGTCCCGATTCTCGTATCGAGCATGCGGGTAGGTGTGACGGGGGTGAATCGCAACTGGCTGGTGGCAGTGATGTCGAACACACCGGTGACGTCGACGATCACATCGACCGGGGAGTTGGTGAAGACACAGAACGTGTGGTCGGCGGCCGCCGGGACGAACACCGCGCCTGCGACCGTTTCGCCAGGCTGCCAGTTCACGTTCGACACCGTCGGCGGAGTGCCCGAGCACGGATACGCCGACAGGAATCCTGGCGTCTTGCCGCCCGTGACGGTGAGGGTTGCCGAGACCGCCTGTGCGTCGAGCGGAGCGTGGAGGGTGATGGTTGAAGAACGGCCGACGTTGCGGGTGTCGATCATCCGCATGGGAGGGTTGATCGGGGCGAACCGGAGCGCGCCCG
This sequence comes from Ilumatobacteraceae bacterium, assembly GCA_031373465.1. GTDB lineage: Bacteria > Actinomycetota > Acidimicrobiia > Acidimicrobiales > Ilumatobacteraceae > JAENVT01. The sequence continues at coordinate 2,060 of JANMMQ010000027.1, forward strand.
TCGGGACGAACACGCCCTGCAGGTCGACGACGACGTCGGTCGCAACGTTGCTGAAAACGCACAGCGTCTGGCCCGGTCCGAGCAGGGTCGTGGCTTGCGCGCCGCGCGCCTGTCCGGCGAGGAAGTTCACGCTCGACGCCAGAGGCCGTTCCGAGTTGCACGGCCACACGGTCAAGTAGCCCGCCGCCGAGGTGTCGGCCGCGGTCACGTTGATGGCGGCTGCAGCAGCGTCGGGCCCGACCAGCGTCGGCGCCAGCGCGGCCAGGTCGACGGTCAGCGTTCCGCCGCCGGCGATGCGTTGGCCGGTGTCGCGTGTATCGATCAGCCGCTGCGGTCCCACCGGTCGGTACTCGTACGAGGCGCCACCGGCAGGCGGTGCGACCTCGCCACCGACTCGTCGCGACATGCCCAGCCGGGTCGTGACGTCATCCGCGATCAGGCCGCTGCGCGCCCGATATTGGAGCGCACCGGGAAGATGGGTGTGGTCCGCAGCCAGCGCGATCCCGGATCCCGGCTGGATCGACGGCCAGTCCCACAACGTCAGGTTGGGACGCTCGGCGGCGACGATCTGCAGGGCCCGGTTCCACGACTCCTGGTTGCTCGGCACGGCGGCCGTTTGGAGGGCCCACCACACCTCGTGATCGGCTCCGGCGGCGTCCATGAAGCCGCGGATGTCGTCCGCCGCGCATTCCACGCTGCCGCTGCAGGCGATGATGTCGTTGGGTCCCATGCTGACCACGATGACCGGCGGGTCGAACCCGGCCGC
>JANMMQ010000037.1:0-2165 GCA_031373465.1 Ilumatobacteraceae bacterium
AGAACGGCGGCGCCGAGACATCCGGGGAACTCGCGCGCCGCGGCAACCAGTTCGTCGGCCCAACGCAGGAACTCGGCCTCCCACCCGGGCGCAACGGTGCGAGCAACCGTCACCGTCACGGGGTGGGCAGCAACGCGAGGAAGTTGCCCCGTGTCGAACGGACCGGTGAGCGGTGTGGACATGGCGCGATGAACACTAGATCCGCCAGCAATCGTTTGATCGCCATGGCAAATCAGGCGTTGTCGGTCTGCCAATCGATCTTGGGGACGTCGCGATACAAGCGCTCGATCTCGTAGTACGCACGGATCTCATCGCTGAAAACGTGCACGACCGCATCGCCGTAGTCGATGAGGACCCACTGCTGTTCGGCCACGCCTTCGACGCGCAACGGTGAACGACCGTGCTTCTCGCGAACAGCTGTCTCGATCTCCTCCACGACCATGCGCACGAGGCGCCGGTTCGACGCACTGGTGATGACGAAGTACTCGGTGATCGACAGCACATCGCCGACGAACAGAACGAGGGTCCGTTCCGCCTTCTTGTCGTCAGCTGTGCGTGCTGCAGTCACGGCCAGGGCCGCCGCAGTGGCTTGGCTCATCCGGTGGTCTCCGGCGGCTGGACCGATGTCGAGGTGGACGTCGCGTCCGGTGCTGACAGGTCCACGTTCTTGAGGTAGTCGGTGCCGAGCGCCAGGGTCTCATCGATCCCACCGAGGCGGGCGTCGGGTGTCTCGATCTTGATCGTGCCGAACACGGCGTTGTCCGTTGGCTCGACACCAGCCAGCGTCGCGTCGTAGATCCTGAACGTCGTCTCCGCCGTCGGCTTCGAGTTGAGGTCGACCGACACGATGTTTCCACCCGACGCCAGCAGGATCCCGATGGTCTTGCGGACCTGTTGGTCGTAGCCGGGCGGCGCTTCGATGCGGTAGGACAGCCCGCTGGCAGGCCGCGACATCTGCGCGGGTGCGATGCTGGCAAACACCAAGATCGCGTCCGGTCGATCGAGTGACTCGATGTCGCGTCTTTCGGCGTTGAGCTGTGCGTCGAGGGGTCGGGCCAGCAGGCCACGTGACGCAATCGGTCCGGCCATCAACCGAGCGGCGACTTCGTCGAAGGTCACCGGCGTTGTCGCGCTGACAGTCTGATCCTGGCGCCCGGTACCCACCGTCGAAGCGATCGCTGCCCACACCGCGTCGAGGTTCTGTTGTCGCAGATGCCCACGCTCGGTCGGCGACCGGGTGGTCATGATCTGAGCGAGTTGAGCTGACGTCAGCGAGACGGAGCCCTTCGGGAACAACACGGCGTCGTCGGCGCCGAGCACATCGCGCGGCAAAGTCGCCTGCACGGCAGGCAAGCCGGTCAGAAACTCAGTCACCTGATCCCCCGTCATGATGCTGCTGTAATCGATGGTGAGGTTGATCACCGCTTCCAGATCTATACGGAGCTCGGCCTCGCCTCCAAGCGCGTATGCATCGTGCAGCGTGAGCAATGGTCCTCCTGAGCCGCTGTCGACGTTGATCGGCACCGAGACGACGCTGCCGCCGCGCTGGTCGTACCCGGCTGCGCTGACATCGGAATCGGGCGCAAGCACGAACACCGTCACACTGGTCAGTTCGTTGGCGGCATTGACCGTGGCCAACATCGCCGTCGGAGTTTGCGGAAACGTCTGCTCGGGCTTCACGTTGGCAAGTGCGTTCTTGCCCGCCTTGGAATTGCTGATCGCCTTGGCGCCCACATAGACGAGGGTCGGCGCAAGGACCGCGGCCACCAGTCCCGCCGCCAGCGCGTAGAACGTGTGGCGCCGGCGACGGCTCGTAAGTGAGGTCATGCCGCATCCTGGTAGAGCTTGCGTGCCGCGATGATGCCGAGCACCGGCTCGGTCACGAGGTAGTCGAGCGGCCGTCCATCGCGCACGCGGGCGCGCAGATCCGTGCTCGAAACTTCGAGCCGGGGCACTTCGACATGGAGCCAATCGAAACCCGCCGGAAGCTCGACCGGAGCACCTGGCCGGTCGACGACGACGAGATGAGACCGGGCGACCACCTCTTCGTGTCGCTCCCACGTGGTCAAGCCGGCGGCGGCATCATCGCCCACGATCGTGAACAGTTCCGCGCCGGGATAACACTCAGCCATCCTCTCCAGGGTGTCGGCCGTGAAGCTGGGCCC
>JANMMQ010000428.1:0-6475 GCA_031373465.1 Ilumatobacteraceae bacterium
CCGAGTATCCACCGATTCACGGCCGTCACCGTAGCCTTCTGACCGTGCCGCACCTTGTTGCGATCGACCTGCCGGGCGGCGACGAATTCGTCGATGTTCTTCGACGAGTGTGGGACGCTGGCGACGCGGCCTTCCCGCTCGATCGCCGGCTGCCGACCGCTGCGCGCCGAGCAGTACTTGCATCAATGTCGCCCGATCGGGTGATCGATGAAGGCGGCATGCGAAACCTCGACGGCGCGGGCGTCGAGCCCGGCGACGCACTGGTCGTGGCCACGAGCGGCACCACGGGTTCCCCGCGTGGTGTGGTGTTGACCCACGATGCGGTCACAGCGTCCGCGCTGGCTACATCGGCCAGACTCGGTGTTACTTCCGGCGACGTGTGGTTGGCGTGCCTGCCGTTGTCGCACGTCGGTGGGTTGTCCGTGGTGACGCGTGCGATCGTCACCGGCACGCGGTTGGTCGTGCACGACGGTTTCGACGCCGCCGCAGTGACCGCTGCCGCCATCGATGGCGCGACCTTGGTGTCGCTCGTTCCGACCGCATTGCGGCGCATCGAGCCACAACGCTTTCGCCGCGTAGTACTCGGCGGGTCGCGCCCACCGGCCTCGTTGCCGAACAACGTCGTCGCAACGTACGGGATGACGGAGACGGGCAGCGGCGTCGTCTACGACGGCTACCCGCTCGATGGTGCCGAGCTTCGAGTCGATCCCGGCGGTGAAATACACATCCGTTGCGCGATGCTGTTCCGGGGCTACCGAGATGGCGCGAGCCCGCTGGTCGACGGATGGTTCGCGACCGGCGACCTCGGTGAGATCGGCGACGACGGTCGCCTGACTGTGCACGGCAGGAAGGCCGACATGATCATCAGCGGTGGCGAGAACGTGTGGCCCGCCGTGGTCGAGGCCGCATTGACCGCCCATCCATCCGTGAGTGAGGTTGCGGTTGCAGGAGCGCCGGATACCGAGTGGGGCGAACGTGTCGTCGCGTGGATCGTGCCGACTGACCCGACGAACCCTCCGACCCTGGAATCGATCCGCTCAATCGCCCGCGAGACGCTGCCGATGTACATGGCACCGAGGGAAGTTCGCGTTGTCCAGAGCCTGCCGACCACATCATCGGGCAAGGTGCGTCGACAGGATCTTCCCACCTGAGCGAGTAAGGTCGCCCCCAACATGCGGAATGAATGTTTCGAAGCCACGGTGTACCTGGTAGGAGCGGCCCACGGTGACCTCCGCTGACGTGACGTCGCGGCTTTCGCCGGCGTACTGGCGTTTGTGGACGGCGAGCACGATCTCCAACCTCGGTGACGGGGTTTTCATCGTCGCCCTGCCACTGCTCGCATCGCGACTGACACGCAGCGAGTTGTCGATTTCGTTCATCGGCGTGGCCGCAGCCTTGCCGTGGCTGTTGCTGTCGCTGCCGATCGGGGCGATCGTCGATCGCATCGACCATCGACTGCTCATGGTCCGATCCGATGTGTTTCGCGCGGCGACAGTGGGCGCGTTGGCGATCCTGGTCGCTTCACACAACGTCCACGTGTGGATGTTGTGGGTCGCCGCAGCCGCCCTCGGAGTCGCTGAGGTCTTCTTCGACAACGCCTCGCAAGCGATGGTTCCGGCGATCGTGCCTGTCGAGGTGTTGGAGAAGGCCAATGGCCGGCGATTCGCCGCCGAGATTGCCGCCAACAGTTTCGTCGGAACGCCGATCGGTAGCCTCTTGTTCGTCGTGGCCATGTGGTTGCCGTTCGGTTTCGACGCGGCAAGCTTCGCAATCGCCGCGGCTCTTGTGTTGACGTTGCGAGCGGCGACCGCGTCGCCTGTCGCGAAACGCAGGAGGTCCTGGCGGATCCGTGAAGACATCGCCGAGGGGCTCCGCTGGCTCAGGGGCCATCGCGTGTTGCGCGGCCTGGCGATCGCCGCCAGCTTGTCGGTGCTCGGCATGCAGATGACCGCAGCGATCTTCGTGTTGTTCGCTCAAGATCTGCTGCACCTCAGTGATCGGTGGTACGGCGCGCTGATTGCGATCGGCGCGATCGGCGCCGTCGGCGGCGGGTTGGTCGCCGAGCGGTTGACGAAGAGGTTCGGCTCGGTGTCCATCATCTATGCGACGGTCGTTGTGTGGTCGCTGTGCATGTTCGCCGAGGGTTTCTGGCCGCGTCTGTGGGTCAGCGCCATCGCCACCGTTGCGATGGCATTCGGCACGACCGTCTGGAACACCGTCACCGTCTCGCTGCGCCAACGAATCGTGCCGCCGGCCCTGTTCGGTCGAGTCAACAGCGTCTATCGCTGGCTGGTGTGGGGATCGATCTCGATCGGCGCGGCAATCGGCGGCGTCGTGGCCCGAGAGTTCGGTCTGCGCGCGCCGTTCTTCTTCGGTGCCGGCTCAGGCGCAGTCGCCCTGCTGACACTGTTCTTCTCGATCACCCCGCGCCGTATCGCCCAGCTCGGCCAGCAACCGGAGCGGGGATCGGAAGACGGCACGACGCCGACCGACGACACCCCGGTCGTGATCGAGCAGAACCCCTGGTCTGACGAATTCCAGTAGCCCTGCGCGGAAGCTGCGCACCAGTCAGCCGCCTGATTTTACGCCGGTCCATCCGGCGATGAGGTCCGCGTACGCCTGCTTCGCTGCGTCGGTCTTCAGATGGATTCCGTCGTTGGACATGCCGGGTACCGAAGGAACCAGGTCGCCCCAGTAGCCCACGTGCACGTTCGGATACTTGCTCTGTAGGCCGAGGATCCGCTGGTTGTTGCCATCGATCCATTCGAGGTCGGCGCGAACCGTCAGGAACCACACTGACTTCACCTCTTGGGGCGGAAGGTTCGCCATGATCTTGGTGAAGGTGTCGTCAGACACCTCGCCGTTGGTGCCGATGTGGATCACGACGATGTTGCCCAGCCGGCCGGAAGCGCGGAGTTTGGAGACGACGTCGACGACTTGGAGACCCTGGCGGCTCTCCGCGGCGTCGACCACGAAACCCGCTGCCTCCAGCTGCGCTTTCGCCCCGAGCATCACCGACTCCCCGATCGCAATCGGGGGCCGTTGGTCGAGCGGGAGCGTTGTGCTGGTCGTCGATGACGATGACGTGGTCGACGACGTGCTCTGTGGCGCTGCCGCAGACGTGCCGCCGCTCGCTACGGAGGCATCCGAGGGCGAGGTGTTCGTCGGCGGTGCCGCCAGGGAGTCGGTGGTGGCCGTTGCATCCGCGAGGTCGCACTCAACTTGACCGACGCACACGTTCGGTGCCAGGGCGATGCTGACACCGGCAAACCCGATCAGCGCGGCGGCACCGATCAGTGCACCGAGGCTCCGACGACGCCGGCGGTAGACGGACGCGCTGCGCGTCCGCCGCCGTTCGTGCAACAGCTCGCCGAGTCGCCCCTCGCGAATGGGGACTTCGACATAGCGATAGCTCGCCTCGGTGATCGGGATGGTCAACACCATGGCGGCAATGAACTGCGCCGGCGTCATTGGCAGGCCTGCTTCGCGCCGGATGATCTGGTAGATCGGCCAGTGATAGAGGTACAACCCGTAGCTGCGCGTGCCCGCCCAGTTCAGGACGGGAATGCCCAGCATCCGGCCCATGAGGCTGCCCTGGTGTGTGACTGCGGCGATGATCATCAAGGTGGCGATGCCGGTCAGCAGGAACCCACCCCGGAACAACGCCGCGTCGAAGCGGATCCCGAACTGGTGCCCGCCCTCGGAGAGCCACAGCGTCCACATCAGCCAACCCAGCAGCAGTAGTCCGAACGCGCTTACCCCGTCGAGCACCGGCGCCTTGTCGCGCATGCGACCGCGCAGCAGTGCGGCCGGTCGCCAGATCATGGCGAAGGCGGCACCGAGGAGGAGCCCGCCGGCGCGGCTCAGTGTGCCGAGATAGAGCGATTCGTTGATGCTGATGCACCGACCGAACACCGACCAGTAACCCTGTCGTTGATCCGCATTACACGTTGCGGCGACGTCACCATTGTGAAAGAGGAGCGCCATCATCAGCGTCACGACGAGGCTCGCCCCCGCGAACCACAGCGCCAACCGCGGCAGATCCCGTCCGCGTCGGCGAGCGAGCACGGCGACCACCAGGAGCGGCCACACCAAGTAGAACTGCTCCTCGACGGCTAGGGACCACAGGTGTCGCAACGGCACAAACGCCTCTCCCGCGGTGTATCCCTGGCCGACAACGATCTGGTACCAGTTGCTGATATAGAAGATCCCGCCCGTGAAGTCACCTCTGGTACGACCCATCGGCGTTCGCCTGAAGAGAGTCATGAAGACGGCAAGGCCGGCGAGCATCACGAACAGCGCCGGCAACAGTCGTCGAGCGCGCCGCTTCCAGAACTGACCGAGGTCGATCCGACCCTTGCGTTGGTATTCGCCGATCAGCAGGAGCGTGATGAGGTACCCGCTGATGACGAAGAACACCTCGACGCCGAGGAACCCGCCCGACAACCAGCCGTGGTCGGCGTGATAGATCATCACCGCGATCACGGCGATCGCACGGAGCCCGTCGAGTCCCGGAAGATATGGGAGACGACTGACCCCCTGTGACTCGGGCGTGACCATCGACATCAGCTGTTGCGAGCGGTCACTACCCGGCGTCGGCCTTGGCGCAAACTTCTAGTTCCATGCCGTCGGGGTCGCGGAAGAACAAGGACCACTCGTCGCCCAGTCGTTGGATGTCTCCGATCTCGGCACCGGCGGCAACGAGGCGACCCTTGACCTGGTCGAGCACCTCCCTCGACTCGACCGCGAGCGCATAGTGATCGATTGCGCCACGATGGCCCTGCTTGCGCCGCTCGCCGATGATGTCGTCGACAGCGACTTCGAAGACGTTGAGCGCGGCACCACCGCCGAGATCGATGATCGACATCTTCGGATGATCACCCTTCGCTTCCATCTCGAAGACAACCTCGCCCTCGAATGCATCGCGGTAGAACTGAACAGTGCGCTCCATGTTCGACGTCAACGTGGCAACGTGATTGAAACCCGATGTGATCGGCATCAGTCCATCGCTCCCGAACGCACGCCCGCTCCGCCGTCGATCACATAGGTCTCTCCGGTGATCCACGACGCCAGGTCGGATGCCAGGAACGTCGCCAGGTTGGCGATGTCCTGCGGTTCGCCGAGACGTCGGGTCGGCATCGATCTCGCAAGGCTGTCGCCGAAGTTGTCGACCAAATACGAAGCGAAGTCCGTTTTCACAAGACCTGGCGCAATTCCGACGACCCTCGTCGGGCCCAACTCGAGTCCGAGTTGGCGGGTGAGGTGGATCAGAGCAGCCTTGGTGAGGTTGTAGACCCCGAGCCCGTGCTCCGACCGCAGACCGCCGACCGAGGCGATGTTGACGATGACACCGGGCTTGTCGCGCATCGCCTGTTCCCACGCCGCCTGACACCAGAACAGCGGGCCGCGCAGGTTGACTTGGAAGGTCTTGTCGTACCTCGCCTCGTCGACGCCCAGTGTGGCCCCGTAGTAGGGATTCGTCGCCGCGTTGTTGACGAGGATGTCGAGGCCGCCGAAGCGTTCGATCGTTGCCGCCACGCACGCCTTGGCGGAGTCGACGTCACCTGCGTTGGCGGCGAACACCGCAGTGTCGCCTCCGATCTCGGCTGCGGCGATGTCCAACTGATCCTGCTTGCGTGAGCTGAGCATGACCTTTGCGCCGGCGTCGGCCATCGATCCGGCGATGGCCCTGCCAATCCCTTTCGATGCGCCTGTGACCAGCGCTACCTTGCCCTCGAGCGAAATCTCCATGTCCGGAACCTAACGTCTGTCGGACTCCGAGGACGACACATCGCGATCGCCGTCGCGATGACCTTCACGATCGACTCCGCGATCACCCTCGAGGCTGACCTTGACACGCCGAATGCGGCGCCCCTCGACTTCCGTAGCTGTGAAACGCCAGCCATCCTGGGTAATGCTTTCCCCCTCCGTCGGGACGTGTTCGAGCGTTCCGAACAGGAAGCCGGCAACCGTTTCCCAATGATCGTCGGGCAGACCGAGATCGAGGAGGTCGTTCAGATCGGAGATGCTCATTCCGCCGTCGACCGAGTACGACCCGTCGGGCAGCCTTTGCACTTGGGTGTCTTCCTCGTCGTGCTCGTCGACGATCTCCCCGACCAACTCCTCGAGACAGTCTTCGAGCGTGATCAATCCTGCCAACCCGCCGTACTCGTCGGCCACAAGAGCAAGGTGGAACTTCTCCGCCTGCATCTCTCGCATCAACCGCGCGACCGGTTTGTTCTCCGGTACGAAGCGCGCAGGGCGAAGAAACTCGGTGACGGGGTGGTCCCCTTTGCCATCGCGTTCAGCGCGCATCAGATCCTTGGTGTAGGCGATGCCGACCACGTCGTCGTCGCCGCCCCCAAGGACGGGAAGACGGCTGAAACCGTGCTCGATTGCTGTGTCGAGCGCCTCTGTGACCGTGGCCGTGCTTCGGACCGTGACGATGTCGGGCCGCGGCACCATCACCTCGCGT
>JANMMQ010000087.1:0-1896 GCA_031373465.1 Ilumatobacteraceae bacterium
GTCGACCCCAAGACGGGGATGGTCTCGCTCGACGGCGACACCGTCTACTCCGATCCGGCCGACTCGGTGTCACTGAGCCGCCTGTACTTTCTGTGACCAGATGAGCAGCGTTGCAGGTTTCTCGATGCCCCCCGAGTGGGCGCGCCACGAGCGCACATGGATGGAGTTCCCACCGGCCAACACCACGTTCGGCGATGATCCCGACGGCGAGCTCGGTCACTACCGACGCGTATGGACAGACGTCACGAATGCCATCGCCGAGTTCGAGCCCGTGTTCCTGATCTGCGATGTGGGCGACGCTGATGCGGCCCGCGCCCTTGTCGATCCCTCGGTCACCATCTGCGAGACGCCGATCGACGAGTGCTGGTTCAGGGACAGCGGCCCGACTTTCGTCACGCATCCCGATGGTCGCCTCGGTGCGGTGAACTGGCGGTTCAACGGTTGGGGTCAGCAGGAGTTCTGCGTGTGGGAGGACGAGCAGCACGTCGCTGCGTTCGCTGCGGAACTCGCCGGTGCGGAGCTGATCGGCTCATCGATGGTCAACGAGGGTGGCGGCATCCACGTCGACGGCGAGGGCACCGTCATGGCCACCCGCACAGTGCAGCTCGACCCGTATCGCAATCCCGATTGGACTGGAGAGCAGGTGGAAGCCGAGCTCGAGTCCTCACTCGGCGTCGAGAAGGTCATCTGGCTCCCGCGTGGCCTCACGAAGGATTACAAGCGGTTCGGCACACGCGGCCATGTCGACATCGTCGCGGCGTGGGTCCGCCCCGGGCTGTTGGTTGCTCATTCGCAACCCGATCGCGACCATCCGGACTTCGAGGTCTGCAAGGAGAACCTCGGGATCCTGCGAGGCAGCACCGATGCTCGCGGCCGTCAACTCGAGGTTGTCGAGATCGAAGCTCCCACGGTGACTCACGCCGATGGCGACATCGTCGACTGGTCGTACATCAACCACTACGTCTGCAACGGCGCAGTGATCCTGTGTTCATTCGACGACCCGCGCGACGAAGACGCCGCATCAACGTTGAGCTGTGCGTACCCGGGACGAAAAGTCACACTCGTCGAGGCCCGCCCGATCTTCGAGTGTGGCGGCGGGATCCACTGCATCACGCAGCAACAGCCGGCCGTCAGCTGAACGAGGGCGTCACCGCTCGACGGTGTGGACGATGAAGACGTTGCAGGGCGCCTGCTTGGCGACGTCGCCGGCGATCGATCCGAGAACTCTGGCGGCGCCTTGCACACGCTTGTTGCCGACGACGATGGTGGACGCCTTCAGGCGAACGGCCTCTTCGCACAACCCGCTGGCCGGATCACTCATCACCACGGCATGCGTGATGGGTGATGTCGTCTTCAGCTCACCGCACAGTGCCTTGAGCGATTCCTCGGCGAGGCTGATCGAGTCGAAGTGCCAGACCTCGGACCCTCCGCCGCGGACCTCTCTGGTCGTGTTTCGGGTCATGGAGGTGACGATGTGCAGCGGTCGGTTGTAGGCGGTGGCCATCTCTGCTGCGGCCTCGGCCGCCTTGCGAGCGGTATCGCTCCCGTCAACTCCGACGATGATCTCGTTCACGTTGCCCCCATTTGTCGATGCGCGGTCATGGGTATCACCCGGCTGGACCTTAGCCGCGCCCGCCGTTGCGAAATTCAGCGAGCGCCGCCCGAAGGTACAGTCACGTGGTCGATCAGTTTCGAAGGGGGGGTCGCATGAACGGCACGGCACACGCCATCGGCGACACGACGACTGCGTTGTTGGAAGACACGATCGGGTCAGCCTTCGACCGTACGGTCACCGCCCACCCTGATCGGGAGGCGTTGGTGGCGCCGTTCCAGGGCATTCGGCTGACGTATCGCCAGCTTGCGGATCGTGTCGATCAGGTCGCCCGCGGCCTGATG
>JANMMQ010000102.1:0-10673 GCA_031373465.1 Ilumatobacteraceae bacterium
GCCCAGCAACAGCTGCGTGTGCTGTTCGGCGACGGCGGCGAGCGTGTCTTCGATCTCGGCAACGAGCCACACGACGTCGAAGTCGACGCCAACCCCGAGTGGCGCAGCGAGACGTTTCGGTACCGGTACCAGTCGCTGACCGCGCCGATGAGCGTCTACGAAGAGAACGTCCGCACCGGCGAACGAAAGATGTTGAAGCAGACGCCCGTCCCTGGCGTCGATCTGTCGAAGTACGCGGCAACGCGCGAATGGGCCACATCCCACGACGGCACGCGCGTCCCCGTCGACCTCGTTCGTCACGTCGACACGGCCGTCGATGGGACTGCGCCGTGCCTTATCTACGGATACGGCAGCTACGAGGCGTCGGAGCCGCCGTGGTTCAGCGCGGCACGATTGTCGTTGCTCGACCGTGGATTCGTCTGGGCGCTGGCCCACCCTCGCGGCGGCGGTGAGCTCGGTCGCCGCTGGTACCTCGACGGGAAGCTGCTCAACAAGCGAAACACGTTCCTCGACACCATCGCCGTGGCCGAGCACGTCGTCGCCAATCACTGGGCAGCAGCCCACCGGGTGGCGATCCGCGGCGGAAGCGCCGGAGGCCTGCTGGTCGGCGCGTGCATGACGATGCGGCCCGAACTGTTCGCAGCCGTCGTGGCCGAGGTGCCGTTCGTCGACGTCGTCACGACCATGTACGACGAGACGCTTCCGCTCACGATCACCGAGTGGGATGAATGGGGCAATCCCGCCTCCGAGCCGCTGGCCAGCTACATGCTGAGCTACTCCCCCTACGACCAGACCACACCGCACGACTATCCGGCGGTGTTCATCACGGCCGGCCTCAACGATGTGCGCGTCAGCTATCACGAGCCGGCCAAATGGATCGCCAAGCTCCGAGCGTTGCGCACGAACGACGCCCCGCTGCTGATGCGATGCGAGATGGGAGCCGGCCACGCCGGGCCGAGCGGTCGTTACGACGCGTGGCGAGAAGAGGCGCGCACGCTGACGTTCTTGCTCAGCGTCGTCTAGGTCATGAAGACACGTACGCTCTCACCGAGACTCGTCCATCAGAGTGTTTCCGGACACCCCGGGGGCGCGGCAAGCACTCCGATGGGCTGGTAACACTCGGACGACAACCAGCGTCAGCCCGTCAGCCCGTCAGCCCGTCAGCCCGTCAACGCGAGACCGGTCGCGAGGATGAGGAAGGCCAGGTTGCGGGCCACGTCTCCCCAACCGATCGGCTTCGTCGTCCATGCGCCGAAGCAGGCGCAGGGTGGGCGCCGGCCCTGCAGCAAACGCACGGCCAGCAACACCGTGAAGGCCATCAGCAATGCGGCTGCGACCAAAGCAACTTGGCGTCGGGCGATCTGAGCGACGAGCAGCGCGCCGATGACGATCTCCATGAAGGGGACGGTGACGGCAAGCAGGGCAGGTACACCGAGGTCGGCGGATTGCGATCTCCACTGCGGCGCAGCGGCGATCTTCGATACTCCGGCAGCGAGGAAGATTGCGCCAAGGATCACGGCCGCGACGACGATCACCGTGCCACGCTAAGCGACTTCGACGACGAGCCCCTCTGATGCTGCGATCACATCGACCCCTCGGCGTGCACCGGCATCCACGGCACAGCGCAACAGGTCATCCAGGTCGTCGTCACGACGCGAGGGGTCGTGGTGGAACAGTGCCAAGCGCTTGGCCCCGGCCTGTGCCGCCAACCAGACCGCGTAGTCGATCGTGCAATGCCCCCATGTCGCTTTGGCCTTGAACTCGATCTGCGTGTATTGCGCATCGTGAATCAGCAGGTCGACGCCTTGCACGAGCTCGAGTGCGCCCTCGGACGCGGAGTAGCTGCCGTCGAAGGGCTGTTGATGGTCGGACAGATAGGCGACGGATCGGTTCTGCCATTCGACGCGGAACCCGAGCGTGGGACCCAGGTGAGGGATCATTCTCGACGTCACGTCGAACTCTCCGATCGAGAACTCGGTGTCGGCCGTGTCATGGAACCTGACAACGCCTGGCAACTCATCGACGCTCACAGGGAAGAGGGGCGGACGAATCGTGCACGACACGACCTCCTCCAATGATCGCCCGTCCGCCTGCGCGGGGCCGAACACATCGAGCTGCGATCCGTCGTGCAGGAGGGGGACGAAGAAGGGCAGCCCTTGAACGTGGTCCCAGTGCAGATGGGTGAGCAGGCAGCTGCCCCTGAAGATCTGGTCGGTCGGGAACTTCTTGCCGTAGTAGCGCAGCCCGGTGCCCATGTCGAGCAGCAACGGCTGCTGCCCCGGCGCGTCGAGCGACACGCACGACGTATTGCCCCCATATCGCCTGATGTCATCGCTCTGGCACGGCGTCGAGCCGCGGACACCATGGAACGTGACGCGCATCACAGTGCGATCCTCAAGACCGGCACGATACGCGCGTATCGCACAAACGAAAAGTCCAGGCAACGTGACGTGCGTCGCACGGCGCTACGTTTCCTGCAATGGCCCAGCGTCGCGAACCACACGCCCGCACGCCGGTTCTGCCCGACGGGTTGCCAGACGGGTTGCCCGACGGGTTGCCAGACGGGTTGATAGTCGTCGTCAAGCGCGACTGCGAGACCTGCCAGATGATCGCGCCACTGTTGAACGAGTTCCAGGCGACGATCTTCACCCAGGACGATCCGACGTTCCCAGCCGGCGTCAGCCCGATTCACGACACCGACCTGTCGTTCAGTTGGCACAACGACATCGAAACAGTTCCGACGTTGATGCGCGTCATCGACGGACAGGAGATGGAGAGAACCGTCGGGTGGCTGCGATCCGATTGGCAGAAGATCACAGGAATCGAGACCCTCGGAGATCACCTTCCGACGATGCGCCCCGGCTGCGGCTCCATGAGCGTCGACCCCAATCTCGTCGATGTGCTCCGCTCCAGGTTCACCGAGGGGGCCTTGCGGTCGCGGCGGCTGGAAGTTGCGGATCTCGACGACGAGATGGAGTTCCTCTTCGAACGAGGCGTAACGGACGGGCTTCCCGTGACGCCACCGACCGAGCAACGGGTGCTGAGGATGCTCGAGGGAACCTCGCGCGGTCAGGACGAAGTGGTGGCTGTCGTGGCTCCCGATCTGGTCGAGGTCACGGTCGAGAAGATCGCCATCAACGCGGTGATGGCCGGGTGCAAACCAGAACACCTGCCTTGGGTGATCGCTGCGCTCGAGGCGGTGTGCACCGACGAGTTCAACATCCACGGAGTGCTGGCCACGACGATGCCGGTTGGGCCGGTGTTGATCTGCAACGGCCCGGGAACGCGAGCAATCGGGATGAACGGCGGGGTCAACGTCTTCGGTCAGGGCAATCGCGCGAACTCGACGATCGGGCGGGCGATCCAGCTGGTGGTGCGGAACATCGGCGGCGGTCGTCCCGGTGAGGTGGACCGTGCCGCGCACGGCAACCCGGGAAAGGTCGGTTTCTGTTTCGCCGAGGACGAGACCGGTTCCCCATTCACATCCTTGGCCGTCAGCCGAGGGTTTCCCGCAGACGTCGACACGGTGACCGTGTTCGCCGGAGAAGGCCCACGAGTCATCGTGGATCAGCTGGCGCGCGATGCCGACCAGTTGGCCAACACCTTCGCGGCGTGCCTTCGAACCGCGCATCACCCGAAGCTGGTGATCGGCTTCGACTGCCTCCTGGTCGTGGGCCCAGAGCACGGCCGGGTGTTCGCCGAGGCCGGATGGGATCGCGAGAGGCTGCTTGCCGAGCTTCACGATCGCCTGCAGATCCATGGCAGTGAGCTTGTCCGCGGCGCGGGGGACATGGCTGAAGGCGTGCCCGAATGGCTTGCCGATGAAACACTTGGCAAGTTCCGCGCCGACGGCTTGTTGCTCGTCCACGCTGGCGGCGGTGCTGGATTGTTCTCTGCAATGATTGGCGGCTGGGCCAATGGCTCCACCGGCTCGCGGCCGGTTACGCGAAGGGTTGTGCGATGACCAAGCTGCTGCTCGATCCGACGAACGAGAGCACGGTGTTGCAACGGTCGCTCCTGCCGCGCCCGTCCTCCCTGAAGGGAAAGACAGTCGGCTTGCTCGACATCTCCAAGCCGCGTGGCGATGTGTTCTTGAATCGCCTCGAGCAACGGCTCACAGATTTCGGTGCCACCGTCCTGCGGTTCAAGAAGCCGACGTTCGCCAAACCGGCCCCGGTCGATCTTCGCCACGAGATCGCCATCAAGTGTGAGTTGGTGATCGAAGCGCTGGCGGATTGAGGCAGTTGTACGTCGTGCAGTGTGCACGACATCGTTGATCTCGAGAGCCGTGGAGTGCCCGCGGTTTTCGTCGCCTCCGCCCAGTTCGTCGATGCCGCGATCGCCCAGTCGAACGCGCTCGGTTTTCCGACCGTGGCGCGCGTCTTCACGCCGCATCCGATCCAAGACCGCACCGACGACGAGATGATCGCCTATGCGGATGCCGCAATCGATGAGATCGTCGCTGCGATCACGTTGGAAGGCACACCACAGGCCCGACCCTGACAACGAGTCCCTCGCGTTCGAGATCGTTCGTCAGTTGACCGGCCCTGGCCGCCTCGCAACGCATCACGACGGGCAGCTGTGCGACGGTTACCGGTCCCGCGTTCAGTGATCTCATCAGCCGGCCGCGAGCTTGGCGGTCGCTGCCGTCGAAACGCGCCTGTCGAGTGCTGACACCAGCGGAACCGACAGCCGGGTCGTCGCCGCTGCCGTGCCACGCGCACGCTGTCTGCAACGGGCACATGTCGCAATGCGCTGCCGCCGGCCGGCACAACACTGCGCCGAGATCCATCAGGCATTGGTTCCACGCCCAGGCATCTCCCGGCGGGAGATAGGCGTCGGCGGCCTCTTGGGCCTGCCGCGCTGTCAGGCGAACGCCCACCACTCGAGCAAGCACGCGGGCAGTGTTGGTGTCGACGACAGCGGCTTCCTGCTCGAACGCAAACGCCAGCACGGCGCGCGCCGTGTACTGCCCAACGCCTGGAAGCTGCAACAGGGCTGCGAGCGTGCTCGGAAATTCACCGAGATCGGCGATCCGAGCCGCCGCATCATGAAGGTTCTTCGCCCGTCTCGGGTAGCCGAGGCCCTGCCACAGCTGCAGCACGTCGCCGAGCGCCGCTTCAGCACACGCCGCAGGCGATGGGAACCTTTCCAGGAACGCATGCCACTTCGGGATCACCCTCGACGCCTGAGTCTGTTGCAGCATCACTTCGCTCACCAGAACGGCCCAAGGGTCGCGAGTTCGCCGCCACGGAAGATCGCGGAGCCTGGGCAGTCCCCATGTCAGCACCTCGTCGGCCAGAGACGACACAGAGCACGCCACCCCGTCAGTCGCCCCAGACCTCGGCCTCGTCGTACGGCCTGCGTCGCGAGGGCATGCTGTCGCGCTTCCACACCATCACACGACGGCGGAAGTAGCAGACCTCTTGGCCGTGCTGATTGAACCCCTTGCTCTCGACGGTGACGATCCCCCGGTCGGGCTTCGATTTGGAGGGCTGCACATCGAGCACCCGTGTCTCGGCATGGATCGTGTCGCCGTGAAAGGTCGGGAACTTGTGCTGCAGCGTCTCGACCTCGAGATTGGCTATCGCTGCTCCGCTGACGTCGGGCACGCTCATTCCCAGCACCAACGAGTAGACGAGGTTGCCGACGACCACGTTGCGTCCTTGAACGCTCTGCTCGGCGAACCAGTCATTGGTGTGCAGAGGGTGATGGTTCATCGTGATCATGCAGAAGAGGTGATCGTCGTATTCGGTGATGGTCTTGCCGGGCCAGTGGCGGAACACGTCGCCGACGACGAAGTCTTCGAGGCACCGCCCGAACGGACGCTCATGCGCGGTCATGGGCCGACAGTAGCTACCCATCGGTGTCGTCGACGACGTCGTTCTCGAGCGGCAACTCGGTGGTCATGTCCTCCGACTGCGCCTTGCGTCGCTGGGCGAAGCGCACGGAGAAGTCGAGAGCGCGTTCATTGTTCGTGACATCGGCCGCGATGTCGCGCAGCCGGCGTAGTCGCTCGCGTCGACGGATGCTCCACGGCCCGACGCGCAACGTGGCGTACAGGATTCCGCCGAGCACGATCGGGAAGAAGAACTGGGCAAGTCGGTAGGTCGCCGTACCGAGCACGGCCGTCGATCTCGGCAGACCGAACCCGACCAGCACGACCGGCAGGACACCGTCGATGATGCCGAGGCCCCCAGGCGTGATCGGTATCACAGCCAGCACGTTGACGAGGCCGAAGGCCACGATGAGTGCGTCGATGCCGATCGATCCCCCGAAGGCGCGCAGAAAGACCCACAACGCTGCGCAGTCGAGGATCCAGTTGGCTGCCGCCCAGCCGAGCACCCTGGCGAGCAATTTTCGGTCGCTCGCGAGATCCTCGAGGCGAGAGCCGATGTGGCGCACACCGGCCGCAGCGCGATCCTCACTGAGGTGAAGATGCCGAGCGACCCAGCGCAGGACGCGCTCTGCACGTCCCTGGCCCTCCATCAACCCGAAGACGATGCCGCTGGCGATCAGCATCAGCACGATCCCGGCGATCGCCGCGGTCGAGTACCCAGGGTTGACTCCGCGAATGGGGATCGAGACCATCAGGCCGATCCAGAACAAGAAGTTGAGCACGACGGCAGACCCCAGACCGGCGGTGGCCAACGCAAAGCCGGCGTCCGGCCCACTGACACCGCAAAGCGTCATCAATCGGTAGCCCATGGCCGAACCAGCAGCGCTGCCGCCCGGCACGATGCTGGAGAGGGCCTTCGTGCTCATCTGGATCCGAAACAGCCGCAATCTCGAGATCTTTGAGCCTTCGTCGCCCAGCGCAGCCCTGGTCAGCAGCGTGTACGCAAAGAGTGCAGCGACCTCCAGGAGCAGGCCCAGCCCAAGCAGCGCGGGATTGACGTCGCGCAGCTTTCCGGCCGCCTCGCGAACGCCGGGCACGATCGTGACCATGGCGAAGTAGACGACCGTGAAGAACAGGAGCAGTTTGAGGGTGAATCGGTACGGTCTGAACCGGTGTGGGCGGGGCGGGCCTCCAGTGTCGTCTGCTGAGACACGCGGCAGTTCGCCGGTCGCTGGGTCATCCGAACCGATGGCCATTGCATATTGCTTAGTCCAAATCAGTGGTCATCGGAGGCGATGAGACGTGCGGCGCCCGAGCATCTGGACCACCGATGCCGATATCTTCTCGGAAACCCAGAGGGAGAATGTCATGAAGAGGATCATCTTGGTCGGCGCCATCGCGATGCTTGCCGCTTGCGGAAGCACGAAGAACGACGCGTCGGGCGGGGCGGGTACCAGCGACACCTCTGCTACATCCATCGCAGGGTCCGACGACACCATCGCAGTCGAGAACTTCGGTGACATGCCTCCGAAGTGCATCGAGCTGTTGAGTCAGTTCCTCAAGAAGATCGAGCCGACCGTGTCGAAGGTCGACTGGGACAAGGCGACGTTGGGCGAATTCAACAAGTTCGGCGAGCAGTTCAAGACCGAGTCGGATTCGTTCGACGCCGAGTCAACGGCGGCAGGTTGCAACAAGTACACCCTCACTGGCTCCGACGACAAGCAGATCGAGCAGATGACAGCCCTCGCCGCGGTCGAGGCACCGGGCACGGTCGGGTTCATCAAGTTCCTCGGCTCGCTCTCCGCCAGCGCAACGGCTGCTGGGTCCATTCCCACCGATTGCGCGGGCACGATCGCAGCAATCGAACCGTTCCTGGCCGACGAAAAGACCATGCAGGATCTGACGGTGGCGCAGGTGACTCAACTCGGGCCGTTGATGACCGGCATCAGCACCAACTGCAGCGCTGACGAGGCCTCGGCCTTCTTCGCTCGTGCCGACGTGACGGCATTCGTCGGCGCCTGAACCCCTAGCAGCCGACTGCATCGACGATCGCCCGTAGGCGACCGGTCAACTCCTCGCACGTCTCGGCAGGGCACTTGCCGAGGTGCACGAGAACCAACTCCTTGTCCGGCACGATGACGCAGTACTGGCCCTCGTAGCCGTGGCAGGCCATGCTGCCCGGTTGATCGCGCCACATCCACCAGTGGCCGCCGTAGTCCATGCCGTCTTCGTCACTGGCAACAAAGGTCCGGCCGTGGTCGTGCCAGCCCGCAGGTAGCACGCGGCGGTTGCCTACCATCCCGTCGTTACGGTACAACTCGCCGAAACGGGCGAAGTCGCGTGCGGTGGCATATACGTAGGACGACCCGATGAACGTGCCACTGGTGTCGAACTTCGGAATCGCGCTGTGCATGCCCGCCGGCTCGAAGAGGCGTTGGCTCAAGAAGGCCTCCATGCCTTCACGGCCACCGCCGACCACGTCGCCCATGATCCGGCAGATGATGTTGGTCGTCCCACTGGAGTAGTTCCAGGTCGAGCCCGGCGCGTGGACCAGTGGCAACGCTGCCGCGTACGCAGCCATGTCCTCCTGGCCAGAACCGAACAACATGTCGATGCAATGGCTGATGGAGTCGTCGACGTAGTCCTCGACCCATTCGAGCCCTGATCTCATGTCCAGGAGGTCCTGCAGGGTGATGGCCTCCTTGGGAGTGCCCCTCCACTTGGGTACCGCCGCCGGCTGGTCGAGTTGCAGCAGTCCATCAGCCACCAAGATGCCCACCGCAGCGTGCGTGATGCTCTTGGCCATGCTCCACGAGATCAATGTCGAGTCCGCCGAGACCGGGCCTCCCGCCGCGAACACGGAATCCGGCGTCATCCCATACCGCTCGAAGATGATCTCGCCGCGCTGCTGCAACAGCAGCGCAAGTGTTACGCCATGGGCCGGATCGGGCGCGAAAAGCTCGTCGGCGACTGTGGGGATCGTCTCGCTCACGAACACTCACCGTAGCGAGATTGGGTCGAATGACTCATTCCGTAACGGGGGCGGCCCTGTTACTAATGCTGTATGGGACGGAATCATCGGGCGCGTTGGTCCGCTATAGGTGCTGCAGTTGCTGTAAGCCTCGGTGCGGGCGGACTGATCACATTTGTAAGTGCTTCCGGTGGCGGCGCGTCATCGTTCGTGGCGATCACGCCATGTCGCTTGCTGGACACTCGCGTCGAGGGTCCGCCCACTGGCGCGGCACACCCGCGAACGACGCCACTCGGCCAACAGGAGACACTGACCGTCCCCGTGCGAGGGAACTACGGCGAGTGCATCGCCTTGTCGCCGACTGCAACCGGCGCAGTCCTCAACGTCACGACGGTCAACTCGACCACGGGCAGCTACCTGACGGTTTGGCCGGCTGACAAGCAGCGCCCGCTGGCCAGCAATCTCAACTGGATCGCCGGTCAGGGCGCGACACCGAACCAGGTGACGACCGGACTGGACTCGAACGGCAACCTCAAGGTTTTCAATGCAACGGGCTCGGTCGATGTCATCATCGACGTGGTCGGCGTGTACGAGCCGTCCTCGGTTGGTGGCGGTAACCAGTCAAGTGACCCAGGCGCCAAGGGCGACCAGGGCGCCAAGGGCGACCAGGGAGCGAGAGGCGCCCAGGGCGCTTCGGGCACCCAGTTGATGACCTCGTCGAAGCCCGATGGTTCAGCGAGCAACGGGCAGTACTCGTCGATCAAGCTCGACTCCAACGGCAACCCGGTGATCAGCCACTCCGGTGGTGGGCAGTTGCGACTGACCCACTGCGACGACCCGGCATGCGGTCTCTCCAACTCGAACGTCGTCGACGACGGTGGGATCAACGGCGCCATCGTCGGCGGCTACACGTCTCTCCAGCTCGACGCCGACGGCCTCCCCCTCATCAGCTACTACGACTCCAGCAACGGTGATCTCAAGTTCGCCCACTGCTCGGACGCAGCCTGCGCAGGCGGATCGGTCAACATCGTCGACGGGAACCTGTCCGGCGCGGACGTCGGTCAGTTCACATCACTGCAGCTCGATCACGGTCTGCCGGTGATCAGCTACTACGACGCCACGAACCATCAGCTCAAGTTGGCTCGTTGCGCCGACCTCCAGTGCGCTACGGTTTCGTCCAACGCGGTCAACACAGGCGAAGGCGACTACGGCCAGTTCAGCTCCCTCGTCCTCGATCAGCACGACGGACGCCCGACGATCGGTTACTCCGACGCCGGCGCCGATACGTTGATGCTGGTTCACTGCACGAACGACGCTTGCGGGGGCGGTCAGACAGCCGTCCTCGTCGATGCATCCGCCGGGGCCAACCTTTCGATGACCGTCGATCAGGCCGGCAACCCGGTCATGGCCTACTACGGCACGGCCGGCTCGGCGCTGGTGATCACCCGGTGCGGCGACCCTGCCTGCGCGACGGTTGCAACCAGCGAGCCGATCATGGGCCTGGCAAACGCGGCGATCGACACCTCGATCGTCGTCGATCCCGTGACCGACCTCGCAACCGCCAGCTACATCGACGGCTCGAACACCTACTCAGACGTCGTGATGCGCGTCGTCCACTGCAACAATGCAGGTTGCACCGACGCCGACTCGACCACGCCTGATCCCGTCGCCGGCGGGGTTCCGGCCAACACATCCATGGTCCTCGATCTCCACGGCAATCCCATCGTCAGCCGCTACGACAGCGGTGCTTCGAAGCTCGTAGTCCTGCACTGCGTCGATCCGCTGTGCACGCCGCACGTCAAGGTCATCGCAAGTCCCTAACACATTCTGGGATTCCTCCCCCAAAACACATCAGGTGAGCGT
>JANMMQ010000104.1:0-6597 GCA_031373465.1 Ilumatobacteraceae bacterium
TCAGTGGCGGTTTCGACGAGTCGGCCCAGGTATGCGGCGTCAACAGAAGGCGGCGACAGCGTCGGTCTCACTGTGACGCAGCGTAGGCATCATTCCTGCCTTTACGAGCAAACGCACCACGCGCATCTCGTCATCGTCGAGTGAGACCGTTTCGGCAGCGGCGGGTGACAGCACGTGGGTCACGACACAGTCGGCGCACGTCGCCGTGGCACGCATGCAACAGGTGTCGCACGAGATGATCAGTGATGTTGTGCTGGTAACTGTGTTGCTATCCATTGGACACGTCCTTGCTGTGGTTCGGGCTCCACCCACGGCCATCATCGCAAAGGGGTGCCACAAAGAGCCCGCCCGCCCCCGACACCCTCCCCGAACTTTGTCGCTGGCGACGTGCTCAGCGTGTTGGGAGCGACAGCGTTCGCAATCAGCGGCGCAGGAGCACGAGGAAGTCGTCGGACGAGACCGTGTTGGCGCCGGCCGCCGCGACGTCGGTGATAATGGCGCGATCGTTGGTGACCACCACAACCGGTTGATCCACATCGACGCCGGCGACCTCGGTGCGCAAGACGTCATCGGCCGAGACCCCAGTTGGTGAGTACACGATCCGCATCTTGCGGCGCGCCGAGGTGTGGGCACCCTCGATGTTCGCGCCGTCGAAGACGATGGCCATCGCCATGTGCCACCGCTTCGACAGGTTCTCGGCAGCTGCCACGAGTCGCTCGCGTTGTTGGTCGAGCTCGAGCGTCGGCCAGCCCAGCTTGGCGACGTTGTAACCGTCGATCAGCGTCGTCGATCCCTTCGCGCGAAGCAGGAACTCTGTGGCTTCGACCGTGCCCGCTAGCACACCTCCAGGAAGCCGAATCGGTTTCCGGCGACGCCGGGCGGTCCGCGCCTGGGGCGGCGATGCTGCCGGCGACTCGGTGTCGTCGGTCCCGAGTTCGGCGAGCACCTCGGAGAGCATGCGGACGATCTCGGATGTGGCAGACGCGGCACCCTCGACGAGATCGCGGACCGCGGACGTGTCGATGGTGGGAACCGGTGGGGCCTCGACCGGTTCGGGTATCCCGCGACGTGCGTCGAGCAGTTCGGACTCGACCTTGCCGAGGGTCTGGGCAGTTGCGTGCTCAACTCGCTGCGATTCGCGAAGCCGTTGCCTCAATTCATCGAGCTCGCCGCGCAGGCGATCGCGCTCCGCCGCCAGCGGCGCCTTGGCAAGGCGCTCGCGCTGCAGTTCGTCGGCGAGACCGAGCAGCTCCGCGCTGACCCGGGCCGCTGCTGCCTGGGCAGCCAAGCGACGCCGCTCTTCGCGCCGCAACGCCGTCTTGTCGTCGACGATCTTGTCGGGTAACTCCGTCGCGATGGCTTCTTCCCAACCGTCCGGCCGGGAGAGCCACAGCACACCGATCTGATCGATCAACTCGATCGTGGCCACGGATGCCAGCCGCCGACGGAACTCCTCATCGCCCTCGACTGCGGTACGAACCTGTTTCAGCGCGGTCGGCGGGAGCTTGTGAAACCGCAGGAACGGTTTGAGCTGCACCGGATACGGCAACGTCGGCCGTAACTTCGCACCCGCAGCAGCGATGTCGATTGCGAACTCGAGTGCGAACCGAAGCGCCTCGTCCGGCACGTCGGCTGCGGTGTCGGCACTCACCGGATCCACTGTATCGAGGCATGTTTCGTACGGTATTTCCGGCGCGGCCGAACACCTGTTCTTGACTTCGAACACCTGTTCGTGGTGAACTTCATTGATGCGCACAACAGCCGGGGGGCAGCGCTCCTTCGATGATCTCGGCACGCCGTTGTCCGACGTCACGTTCTGTGTGCTCGACATCGAGACCACAGGCGGCGATCGCAACACCGACCTCATCACCGAGATCGGCATGGTGAAGGTTCGCGCCGGCGAGTGCCTCGGCACGTTGCAGACCCTTGTCAATCCCGGCCGCGCAATCCCTCCGATGATCACTGTGCTCACCGGGATCAGCGAATCGATGGTCGTTCGCGCTCCCGCGATCGACGCGGTGCTTCCGGCAATGATCGAGTTCCTCGGCGATGCCGTGATCGTCGGTCACAACGTGGGTTTCGATATGGCGTTCATCAACTCCGCCCTGACCAGGCGCGGCGATCCTGAGATCGTCAATCCCGTCATCGACACTTTGCCCCTCGCTCGAAGGCTCATTCGCGAAGAGGTCCCCGACTGTCGGCTCTCGACGCTGGCGGCGCGATTCCGACTCGATCATCGCCCCTCGCACCGCGCGCTCGACGACGCGTTGGCCACCACCGATCTCCTCCATTTCCTGCTCGAGCGTGCCGCCGGCCTGGGCGTGTTGGGCCTCGACGACTTGATCGCGCTCCCCCGGATCGGCGCCCACCCGCAGGCAGGCAAACTCCGAATGACGGCAGCTTTGCCGCGCAGTCCCGGTGTCTATCTCTTCCGCGGAGCCAACGATCAGGTGCTGTACGTCGGCAAGGCCACCAATCTGCGCCAGCGCGTACGCAGCTACTTCGGGTCGGATGACCGGCGCAAGATCGGCACGCTCCTACGCGAAGCGCAGCGCGTCTCTCACGTCACCACTCCCAACGTCCTCACCGCCGAGGTTCTCGAACTGCGCTACCTGCGGCAACTAGCGCCGCGGTACAACAGGGTCGGTACCTCTCCGCAGAAGTACCGCTACGTCCGGTTGAGCACGGACGAAGCGTGGCCTCGGCTGTCGGTCGTCAACGATGCCACAGGTTCGGGTGTGCATCTCGGACCGCTGCCATCGAAGGCCAGCGCCGACGCGGTCGTTGAGGCACTGCACTCCGTGTTCCCGCTTCGCCGATGCACGGCGCGACTCGGTCGCGCCTTCAAGCCATTGGCTACAGCCGTCACGTGCACCCCGGCGCAACTGGGCGTGGCGATGTGTCCGTGCGCCGGCGCGGCCGACGAAAGGCTGTACTCACACGTCGTCGCCAACACGGTCAAGGCAATGACCACTTCGCCCGGCGTCGTCATCGTCGCCCTGCAGACGCGGATGTCGTCGCTCTCGGCGGCTCGACGGTACGAAGAGGCCGCGCAGGTGCGCGATCGTGCCACGGCGTTCTCCAACGCCGTACGTCGTCAGCGCCTCACCGATCGCATGCGCGAGGCGGGCGATGTCGGCGTGCAGATTGGCAACACGGTGCTGCACATACGCAACGGGCTGCTGATCGGCACCGCTCAGGACGGACAACTCGAGATCGGCCTGCCGCTGCCGCCTCCCGAGGTGCCGGTGTTCTCCGCACAACTCCCCCGACATGTCGTCGACGAAGTCCTCTGCTTGGCGCGTGCCTTCGAGCGGATGGCACACCGAGTAACGGTCTTGTGGTGCGACGGACGGTGGCGCTGGCCAATCGATGAGGTGCCCGAGGTCGTCGGACGAGTCCACGAAAGGCTGTCATCCCAATCCGACCTCGCTGCCTAGAGGGGCCGGTCAGAGCTCGATCAGGGCCGCCGCTAGTCGTCGGATTCGATGACCGCGCCACCGTGATCGATGCGCAGCACCTTGGTGTGACCATCGGAGGGCATGCGCGCGGCGAGCTCGTCGGCGTCGTCATATAGGCACATTGCTGCGACGGTCGGCCCGGACCCGGACAGCCAGGAGCACCAGGCCCCCGCCTCGAGGGCGAGGCGCATCGCCACTTTCGATGGTTCAGCCGAGGCGAGGCGTCGATCCTGATGGAGTCGGTCCTGTGTTGCAGTACGCAGGGCGCCTGTGTCGCCTGCGGCCAGCGCTGCGACCAGCAACGCCGTCCGGCCGATGTTGAACACCGCGTCGCCCAGCGGTACGTCTCGGCCCATCTTGGTACGCGACTCGTCGGTCGACGTCGTGAAGGACGGGATCCACACGACGACGGCGGGATCGAATGCGAGGGGGATGCGTACAGCGCGGCCGTCGGCCGTGGCGACGATGCCCCCGAACAGTGAGGCGGCAGCATTGTCGGCGTGGCCTTCGAGCTCGGCGGCCAGCGCCAGCATCGTCGGTGAACGGTCAGCCAAGTGATCGGGATCGCTGCCGTATCGCTGGGCGTGGGCCGCGACGATTCCGGCGATGCGCACGGCACCGCTGAACCCGAGACCACGACCAACCGGGATCGGTGAGCACACCCACAGATCGCCTTCGCCACCAGCGCGCCGGAAGGCGATGCCGGCCGGGTGGAATTGATCGATCCGTTGGGCGCGGGCCGGTACTTCGCCGTCGATCACCCCGGCCTCGACGTGCAGCGACAGCGCCATGCCGAGCGTGTCGAAACCGGGACCAAGATTTGCCGAAGACGCCGGAACGCGAACGATCACGGTTGGTCAGACTGCACGTCGGACGCGACGGCCTGGGATTCGTGCACCCAACGGTCGAGGGTTCGTGCGGCGTGTCCCTCGTCGATCGACGATATCGCCAGCACCACACCCTCCTCCAAGGAATCGACAACGCCCGCCACGACAAGACCGGCAGCAGCGTTGAGCAGGACGATGTTGCGATGTGCGCCGTGCTCGCCCTTCAGCACCCTGCGCACGACCTCGGCATTCTGCTGTGGGGTTCCTCCGACCAGTTCGTCGGAGATCGCCGGGGCAAAGCCCAGGGCGACCGGGTCGACGGTGAACGTGCGGACGTTGTCGTCGTCGAGCGCCAGCACGGTCGACGTGCCGGTGGTCGTCAACTCGTCGAGGCCGCAGCCGTGCACCACCCATGCCCGCTCGGAACCGTGAAGACGCAACGAAGCCAGCATCCGTTCGGCGACCAAGGGGTTGGCGACTCCGATCAGTTGGCGGCGAACCCGGCCGGGGTTGGCCATCGGGCCGAGCAGGTTGAACACGGTTGCAATGCCGATCTCCCGCCGACTTGGCGCGGCGAACCGGAACGCCGGATGGAACGTTGGCGCCAAACAGAAGCCGATCCCGACCTCTTCCACGCAGCGCAAGACCCCCTCCGGCGACAGCTCGATGGCAACGCCCAACTCCTCCAGAACATCTGCGGCCCCGCACTGCGACGACGCTGCACGCGCCCCGTGTTTGCACACCGGCACGCCGGCCCCCGCGACGACGATAGCCGCCATGGTGCTGACGTTGATCGAGTGGCTACGGTCACCGCCCGTGCCAACGATGTCGACGGCTCGCGACCGCAGGTCCTCGCTGAGCGGCACCAGAGATGCTGCGTCGAGCACCGCGTCGAGGAGACCGCTCAGCTCTTCAGGCGTTTCTCCCTTGGCGCGCAACGCGACCACGAATGCGATGAGCTGGGCTGCCGTGGCATCGCCGGAGAGAATCGTCGCCATAGCGGCGCGGGCGTGGGCCGCTGGAAGGTCGCGACCCTCTACCAACTCGATCAAGAGCGCGGGCCAGCCGCCCAGGTCCGCGAGTTCGCTCATCGGTTCAGGTTACGCGGTGCGACGACGTTGGCGGATCATCCGCCTGCGCTCGCGCTCCGTCGCCCCACCCCAGATTCCGGCCTTCTCGCGCGCTTGCAACGCGTGCTCGAGGCAGGCGATGCGCACATCGCACCCGGCACAGACCGACTTTGCTTCCAATGCCAGATCGTCGTCGTCCGGGTAGAACATGGCCGCCTCTAGCCCCCGGCATGCCCCCAACTCTCGCCATACGATCTCTTTGACCGACACGACTGATGTTCTCCTGAGTTTTGGCCCCGCTGACGGTAGATCACCGTTTCAGCGCGCGTGAATCTAGGCTCACTTGGTCGTTTTGACCAGACCCTTTTTCAGGAAATCGTCAGGAATGTGTAACGATTGTGCGCGCTCAGCCGCCGCGGAGATCGCTCATAAGCTCACTGACGGTGGCCGGGGAGGCTCTGTCTGCTCTGAGTCACGCCGGCCCTCATTTCGGGGGCCACCTCCTCGGCGATCCCGTAAGCGCGCGCGATCAGCTGGATGGGGTGTAACGGCTCTTCACCCGTCTGCTCGGTGATTGCCGTGTTGGCCAGATGGCAATCACCGGCCACGACGTCGCCGTCTGCCTTGCGGATCAGGTCGGCGAGTTTCCCGGCGATCGACACGCTGATCGAGGCGTTCTCAGCCCGCAGCCCCCACATCCCGTCGATCCCGCTGCATTGCTGGACGAGGGTCACCTTGGCGCCGGTCAACTTGATCAGGTCGCGACTCTTCAACCCGATGTTCTGGGCACGCAGGTGGCATGGGGTGTGGTACGTCACGGTCGCCGGGATCGAGCCGTGGAAGTCGGTGTCGAGACTGGTCTCGTCGGCCTTGTGGACCTTCATCAGGTACTCGGCGGCGTCGTAGGTGTGCTCAGCCACCAGTTTGGCCTCTGCACCACCGACGTAATCGATGTAGTCCTTCTTCAACACGTAACCGCAAGTCGGCTGAGGCACCACGATGTCGTGGCCCCGTCGCACCGATACGGCCAGCGCCTTGACGTTCTTCTTTGCAACCTTAGTGAACTCTTCGACGTCGCCGCTGTGCAACCACGGTGCACCGCAACATCCTGCACCGTCGGCGAGCGTGCACTCGATGCCGTTGCGTTCATACACCTTCACGAGGTCGTGGCCGATCGACGGCTGTTGGTACTCCACCAGGCACGTCGGGAAGATCGCCACGCGACCCTGCCGCTTGTTC
>JANMMQ010000126.1:0-6819 GCA_031373465.1 Ilumatobacteraceae bacterium
TACTTGAGCCGAACGTGCACCTGGTGCGATTGGCCGAGCGAATCGGCCGGAAGGTGAACGACCATGGCCAGGTGCAATCGCGGGTTGGCCGGATAGTTGCTCTGCACCACTCGACTGACGCCGCCCGAACTGACGAACAGCAGTCCCTCGCGAACCTGGGCGAAATCACACAGCAGCAATGTGGTCAGTCGCGGCGTCACGGCTCGACCCTACCGACCGGGCCTCTGCCGAATCCTCAACGAGCCGGCAGCGACTGCTTCGTCGTCAGCACGGATGCGAACAGATCGCCGAGCCGGTCCACCCGCTCCAACACGTCCCTGTAGGTGAACTTCAGCGCTGCATCCCCCACCGCAGCGGATTCGACCTCGGCCCAGGTGACGGGAGTCGACACTGTCGGCTCCGGTCTGGCGCGCATCGAATAGACACCGATGGTCGTCTTGAACCGAGCGTTCTGGCTCCAGTCGACGAATATCTTCCCGGGCCGCTCGACCTTGGCCATCACAGTCGTGACCCGGTCGCGGTGCTGGCGTTCGAGCACCTGCCCAACAGCGAGTGCGAAATCGGCGGCAGCTTCGTGGGTGCACGGCGTGTTGAGTGGTACGTACATCTGCATACCCTTCGAACCCGACGTCTTGCACCACCCTTCGAGCTCGACCGCGGCCAGGACTTCGCGGACCCACAAGGCGATCTCGCAGCATTCCTTCATCGCCGCGGGAGCGCCCGGGTCGAAGTCGAAGACCATCGCCAACGGTGTGTCGAGATCGTCCGATTCGGCCATGGGAACATGCAGTTCGAGGGCCGCCATGTTCGCTGCCCAGACCAGTGCGGCTGGCTCGTCGAACCGGCAGTACCCGATGTCGCCACCGCTGTCGCCGGGGCCAGGAGCAGTCGGAATCCACGAGGGCCGGTGCTTCGGGCAGCGCTTTTCGAAGAAGCCCGTCGTTTGGACCCCGTTGGGGAATCGCTTCAACGTGATGCAACGACCAGCAAGGTGGGGAACCATCACCGGCGCGATGCGGGCGTAGTACTCGATGGCCTCACCCTTGGTCGTGCCGGTCTCGGGGTACAACACCTTGTCGAGGTTCGACAACGACAGTTCGCGTTCTCCCACCCTCACCACTGTCCCACCGCTCATCCGCGCCACCCTATATGGGACCTACGCGCTGAGGATGTGCGCCGCCGGGCGGCGAAGGTCGGGGGTGAGACGGTACGCCGAAGGAGATGTGCGCCGCCGGGCGGCGAAGGTCGGGGGTGAGACGGTACGCCGAAGGCGTGCCGGCTCACGCGGACTTGCGGACTCGCCTCGGCTTGGCCGGAACCTTGGTGGCACCGACCACTTCGAGGTCCGGACCAGCTGCAGGATGACGGCCGCGAGCTGCCTTTGCAGCCTTCACGCTGGCCTCGAGGGCAGCCATGAGATCGACGACCTGCGGCGCGGCTGCTACAGGAGCGGGCGTTTCGAACAGCTCACCTGCCGCTTTGCGTTCGATCAGATCGAGGACCTGTTCGCGGTATCCGTCGCGGTACTTCGAAGGATCGAAGTCGGTCGACAGCGATT
Source organism: Ilumatobacteraceae bacterium (assembly GCA_031373465.1). Lineage (GTDB taxonomy): Bacteria > Actinomycetota > Acidimicrobiia > Acidimicrobiales > Ilumatobacteraceae > JAENVT01. The sequence continues at coordinate 1,559 of JANMMQ010000126.1, forward strand.
CGACCAACGCCTCTGCCATCTTGACTTCCTTCGGGCTGACCTCGATCGAATCGAGGACACCCAACTCGTCGATCGACTCGACAGGGACGATCTCGTCGGCAAAGACCATCGTGCTCATCAGCAGGGTGCCTTCTGACGCCCGGACGGCTGCGACGTACTGCTTGTTGCGCATCACGAATCGGCCGATGGCGACCTTGCCGGCTGACTCCATCGCCTGAGCCAGCAAGGCGTACGGCTTCGGGGTCTTGTCGGGAGCGAGGATGTACGGAGAGTCGAAGTACACAGGGTCGATCTCTTCGAGGTCGACGAACTCTTCCAGGTCGATGCTTCGTGTGGCCGAAGGAATGAACGGCTCGAGCTCATCGGGGTCGACGATGACGTACTGGCCCTTGCTGATCTCATAGCCCTTGACGATGTTCTCGTCGGGAACGTCCTCACCGGTATCGGCTGACACCTTCTTCAGTCGGATCCGGCTCATCGTGCGCTCGTCTAGCTGGTTGAACGAAACGCTCTTCTTGCTGACCGCATGGAACATCTTGATGGGGATGGCTACGAGTCCGAAACTGATCGTCCCGCTCCACACTGGCCTCGGCATAGCCGTAAGTCTGCCCGGAAATTCGCCGTTTGACCAGGCCTGGGGTCAACTTGCCAGAACTGCGCGGGCGACCAGATCGGTTCCGAATGCGGTCAGGATGGCCAGATAGAGCAGGCCGGTCGCCGCCATCACGGCCGAGTAGTACCGCTCACGCAACGCTGCTTTGGTCACGAAGACCAACACGATCGTCGCCACGGCGCAGGCACCCCAGAACCAGCCGAGAGTCCCGTTCCACCCGTCGTCGACGGCACCGGTCCACACAGAGATCATCCCTGTGGGCAACAACAGCGCACCGACCTCCAGTGGCCAGACCCAGCCGACTGCCTGCACCAACTCGTTGAGGTGCCGCCGGGGCAAGCCGGGCTGTACGAGGTACCAGTGGCCGAGCAGCATCGCATCGGTGACCGAGCCGAGAAAGGCCGCGCCGGCGAAGGTTCGCAGGAGCGAGACGGCCACGTTGCCACCGGCATCGATCGCCGCCGCGACCAGGCCGACGATCCCTACGAGAGGCGCCAGCAGATCGACGGCCGGTGGGAACTCACGACCGGCGAGCGCCCGCGTGGACTGGCGTTCGATGCCCGTCATCTCGGCCACCCGTTGCGAGCGGCGGTCGTGCTCGTCGGATTGGCCGGAAACGCCGGCCCGTCGGTGGTAGATCGAGACGGCCAAGGCGAACAGGGCTGCGCCGGCCACGGCAGCTGCACTGACCTCGCGGACCCACACCACACCGAAGCTCGCCCCCACGACGACCGCTGCGACCGCCATGAGCAGGTAGATGCCGCGCAGCAGCCATCCGTACCCGAGACCGACCTCGCGACGCCGGGTCGTGAACCACAGAAATGCCAGCCCGCCGACCGCCCACTGGAGCAGCACAGATGCGGCATCGAGGCGGATCACGCCGGGCAGGCTAACCAACCGGGCGGCTCGACAACCGGAAGGCCAAACCATGGAGGAATTCTTTCCAATTGTAAAACCTTTTGGTTTCCGGATCGTGTCAACTTTGTACACTTGAACTCAGTGGACGGTCTCTTATGAGTTCGTCCACGACAGGAAGTCTCTCCGGCTGGCGCCGGTCCCACTTCGTCGATGAGCACCCGTCCCGCGAGTCGATGAAGCTATCGCCCGCCGCGTGAAGCCAGCGCCGCCGGAGAGCTCCAATACGAACCCTCATGGCCACCGTCCCGGCCATGAGGGTTCGTTGTTTTCGGCCGGCAGCCTGCTGACCGACGTCGTGATGACGTACATTCGGGGAGTGCGACACAGCCGTGCAACCGTCGCCATGCTGGCAGTGCTCAGCGGATGCTTCACCGGTCCACGACCGTCGTTTTCGGACGACCCGTTCCCTCCGGGATCACGCAGCGGCGACCCGGCGATCGACCAGGTCCTGGCCCAACTCGACGCCGTCAACGAAGGGCCATACACCGCCGACTACACCGTCCTGACGAAGTTCGGCAACACGACGCGGCCCGCCAGCGTGGCTGTGGCACCGTCGCGTCGATCGGTGACCGTCGGCAATGTGCGGTTCCTCAGCGAGACCGGCTCGTCGCGGACGTGCGTTCTCGGCACGAGCAATCCATGCTCGTCGTCGATCGATCCGGCTCGAATCAGCGATACGCAGATCACGCCCGACTTCTACGCTGCGGATGCTGCCAAACGCCTCAGACGCAGTGCGGTAGCTCGAATCGGAGACTCGGTCTCGCACACCGAGCAGATGGCCGATCAGGCAGCCACGTGCGTCGACGTGCCCGTGCCCGGTGGTACCTCAGTGTTCTGTGCCCTCACCAACGGACCCCTGGCCCGCCTCGACGACGGTGCGGTCTCGATCAACCTCACTCAGTACGTAGCGGCCGTCGACGAGTCTTTGTTCTCGACGACCGCTCCATCGGTTGCCGGGTAGACCTCAGCCGGCGACGCTGACCAGTTCGTGGTCGGCGTCGTTGACCGCGAGAGGACCGGCGTCGGTCGCCACCACGATGTCTTCGAGACGCATGCCCCAGCGGCCAGGCAGGTAGATGCCGGGCTCGACGCTGAAGGCATGTCCCGCCTCGAGCGGCAGATGATTGCCCTCGACCATGTAGGGGTCCTCGTGTTCCTCCATGCCGATGCCGTGTCCGGTGCGATGCATGAAGTAGTCGCCGTACCCGGCCGCGGCGATGATGCCTCGGGCGACACGGTCGACTTCTTCGCATGGTGTGCCGACCGTTCCTGCTAGCACCGCCGCGGCCTGTGCCTCGCGCAGCACCGCGTATGCCTCGGCCACTTCGGCGGGCGGCTCGCCCAGGAACACGCAACGGGTGATGTCGCTGCAGTAACCGTCCATCGTGCCGCCGAAGTCGCAGAGCACGATCTCGCCTTCGTTGATCATGCGATCGCCGGCGTGATGGTGCGGCGACGCCGCATTCTCGCCGGCGGCCACGATGGCGAAGTTGACCCGTTGATGTCCCTCGGCGAGGATGCGCGCCCCGAGATCAGCGCTGACATCGGCCTCGGTGCGGCCGACAAGGGGGATGCGGCCGGCCTGCAGTTCGGCTGCGATCCGGTCCACCGCCGCGCCTGCCGCGGCCAGCGCGGCAATCTCGGAATCGTCCTTGCGCATCCGCAGCGCGTTCATCACGGCAGTGGACCGCAGATATTGGGTCGATGACGACGACCAGTGGCCGAGCAGATCGACGAGGAACCGCGCCCACATCGTGTCGCCGATGGCAACGGCCTTCGGTTGACCGGCGAGACCGGCGACAATGGCGATCGGATCCTCGGTCTCGTTCCAAGGCAGTAGCTTGAACACCTCGGGACGATCGACGACGCGTGGTGCCTCGAGCCTCGGCACGACGAGCGTTGCTGCGTCGTCTTTCGGCACGACGAGCATGGTCAGGCGTTCCAGGGGCATTGCCTCGTACCCGGTGAGGTACGGGAGATCTCGCCCGACCGATACCAACAGAACATCGATGCCGGCCTCGCGCATCCGCTTCCGAGCGCGATCGATTCGATCGGTAAAGGTGGCTGAGGAGGAAGCAGCGCTCATCACATCATTCTTGCTCAGACGAACGACAACGACACGGCGTCGCCGACCATCACGGCGTCAGCGGCTTGCCGTGCGTGGTAGCTGCTGCGTGTCAACGGGCTCGCCTCGACGTGGCCGATGCCCTGCGATTCGCCAACGCGCTTCCACTCGGTGAACTCGGCAGGCTCGACCCATCGATCGACCGGCAGGTGGTGTGTCGTAGGACGCAGGTACTGGCCGATGGTCACGATGTCGACACCAACGGCGGCCAGGTCCGCAAGGCAGCCAACTACTTCTTCGGGCCTCTCCCCCATTCCGACGATCAATCCCGACTTCGTCGTCAGACCCGCAGCCTTGGCTCGCGCCAGCACAGAAAGGCTCCGCGCATATCCCGCCGATGGGCGGACCGCTCGCTGCAACCTTGCGACCGTCTCGATGTTGTGGTTCAAGACGTCCGGCTTTACCGCGAACACGAGGGCCAGCGATGAATCGTCGCCCTTCGCGTCGGAGATCAGGGTCTCTACGCGGGTCCCCGGGCATCGCTCGCGAATGGCTTCGACACAGCGGGCAACGTGTGCCATGCCTCCGTCGGGCATGTCGTCGCGGGCGACCATCGTCAGCACCGCGTGGGCCAGGCCCATGCTGGCAACAGCATCGGCGACACGGGCCGGCTCGTCTTCCGACGGCGCCAAAGGCTTGCGCGTATCGACGAGGCAGAAGCCACAGGCGCGCGTGCACCGCTCGCCCAGGACCATGAACGTCGCTGTGCCGTCGGCCCAACAGTCGCTGAGGTTCGGGCAGCCGGCCTCCTCGCAGACCGTGATCAGACCCAAGTTGCGCACCGTCTTCCTCAAGGCGATCACCTCGGGACCGTGAACCACCTTCGGTCGCAACCACTCCGGTTTGCGGGTGGAGATCGACAGGCCGTCGACGACGCCGACCTGGGCGAGCCGACGCACCACCGCGCCGGGCCCTTCACCGCGCGAGAAGGCCGCGAGGTCGTCCGGCCGGTGCTTCCAGGCCACGTCCTGACGCTCCATCGCGCCGCGTCCCCAAGCCCCTGCAGCGTGGCGGGCGACCACTTCGGTGACGCGTTGGAGCGTGGTGTCGATCCCCTCCTCGGCCAACGACGTGACCGACTTGTCGGGGATCCCGCAGGGCACGATGTACTGCCGCATGTAGCGCATGTCGGGCGCCACGTTGAGGGCGAAACCGTGCATGGTTCGACCATGCGCCAGGCGAACGCCGATCGCGCAGATCTTGCGTGGATCAGGCCCGTTGACACCGACCCAGACCCCGGGATATTCGTCGAGACAGCCGACATCGTCGAGCCCGAGCTCAGTGAGGCTGGCCACGATCACGCGTTGGATCGCGCAGACGTGGTCGGCCGCGCCGATAGCGTTCGACACGTTGACGATGGGGTAGCCGACGAGTTGCCCGGGGCCGTGATAGGTCACGTCACCGCCCCGCTTCACCGATACGAGCTCGGCACCGACGGACTCCGGGTCGACAAGTACGTTGGCGGCAAGGTCGGCGCGGGGCCCGTGAGTGAACACGTGAGGATGCTCGAGGAGCAGCAGGTGATCTTCATGGCCGTTTCTGAACAGGGCCTCTTGCACCGCGAGCGCCTCGCGGTACGCAACCCTGCCGAGCCAGCGAACGCGA
>JANMMQ010000140.1:0-3801 GCA_031373465.1 Ilumatobacteraceae bacterium
CTGGTTCCATGCTTCTGCCAGGGCGAATTGGCAACCATCAGCACCACGGCATCAAGAGCCAGGGCGTGACGCACGTTGACCGCTGTGACCAGGTGGCCGACGTGTGGCGGATCGAACGTGCCACCGAACAGTCCGATTCGCAGGGGCACGGCTGCTCAGTCTAGGGCGGGCAGTCAATACCACGCAGGCGGCGTGACCAGCGCATATCTTGACGAGAATCGGGGTATTGACATGACAAGAACGCGCCGATGTAGTACTGTTGCCCGTTCCCCCCAAATGCTGACCCCCACTTCACCGACGATGAGCAAGCCGGCACGCATAGCGCGCCGCTTTTCTCCCCGGAAGATCGCTGTGTGCCGATCCCCCGGCGTGCCCCTAGGACACGTGTCAACCGGCACAGTATGCCCCCGGAATACGGAATCCCACAAAGAAGTTGAGAACAATGCCATGAATGACTCTATCGGTCTCTACCTGAATGACATCGGAAAAGTATCTTTGCTGAACGCGGAAGAAGAGCGTCAGCTGTCTCGCGTCATCGAAGCCGGCCGCGACGCGGCCGAGCGACTCGCCAAAGGCGAGAAAGGTGCAGCTCTCAAAGCAGCTGTCGCCGCCGCCGCTGACGCCAAGGATCGGTTCATCCGCTCCAACCTCCGCCTCGTCGTGTCCATCGCCCGCCGCTACCCATTGCCGCAAGGCATGGACCTGCTCGACCTGATCCAAGAGGGCAACCTCGGGCTCGAGCATGCCGTCGACAAATTCGACTGGCGCCGTGGCTTCAAGTTCTCGACGTATGCAACCTTCTGGATCCGCCAGGCAATCGGCCGGGCACTCGACCAGAAGGCAAGCCTCATCCGCATCCCGGGCGATCGCTCCGCCAGCTTGCGCGCTGCATTGCGCCAGGCTTCCGGCGACGGCGAGACACTCGACCTTGGCAACGCCGAGCTGCACCGGCTCACCACGCCGGTCTCGCTCGACAAGACGATCGGTGACGATGGCGATGCCACCCTCGGCGATCTCATGGCCAACGGCGACGGCACTCCCGAAGACGCCGTCATGGCCATGGTCGACAGCGTGTTGCTGGACGAGTTGCTCGGCACGCTCGACAAGCGTGCCCGGTACGCCATCGAAGCCCGATTCGGGCTGCTCGACGGCGAGCGCAAGAGCTTCCGTGAAGTCGGCGAGAACCTCGGCGTCACAGCAGAGGCGGCCCGCCGTCTCGTCAGTCGAGCAGTGGCCGGTCTTCGCGAAGACGCCGTCCGCATCCTCGCAGCCTGATCTTCCCTTACTTCATTCAGACGCCGGCGACCTGGTCGCCGGCGTTTGCCGTTTGAGCCGGAGTCGTCGAGGGTACATACCGTCCGGGATCAGCTGAACGGAGAACGAGATGACTGACGACACGACCGACGGCGAACGCAGATTCAGCCTCCGGCATGTACTCCATATCGTCGTCCGGCTCCTTGTGCTCGCTGCGATCGTGGTGTTCGCTCTCGTCAACACCGACAAGGTCAACGTCGACTGGGTCGCCCGCAAATCGTCGGCACCACTGTGGTTGATCATCGCCGTGAGCGCTGTTGCCGGCGCAATCCTCGGATCAGTGGCTCGGGTGCGCCGACGGGGGTTGTAGGGCGAATAGCCGGCGGAGATCGCGCAACTGGCAATTAGTATTGCCGCGTGGCAAAGGCGTGGTCCCCGTCGTCCTGGCATGCGTTCCCAGCGGAGCAGCAGCCCGAGTGGCCTGATCAGGGTGATCTCGATCGCGCCCTGAAGCAGATCGCCTCCTATCCCCCGCTTGTGTTCGCCGGCGAGGCCCGCTCGCTGCAGACCACCCTGGGACATGTCGCCGCCGGCAACGCATTTCTTCTGCAGGCGGGCGACTGCGCCGAGAGCTTCGAGGAGTTCTCCGCAGTCAACATCCGTGAGAAGTTGCGCGTCATCCTGCAGATGGCCGTCGTCCTGACCTACTCGCTCGGTGTGCCGGTGGTGAAGGTCGGGCGCATAGCCGGTCAGTTCGCAAAACCACGAACTGCGGCGTTCGAACGTGTTGGTGAACTCGATCTGCCGACGTTTCGAGGACACATCGTCAACGATCCCAACCCGACCGAGGCGGCCCGGGTGCCATCGGCGGATCGCCTTGTGCAGGCGTACCACCAGTCGGCGTCCACACTGAACCTCTTGCGGGCGTTCACCAAAGGCGGTTTCGCCGATCTCGGTCGTGTCCACGCGTGGACGCAGGAGTTCGTGGCGTCGAGCCCCGAAGGTCGCGCCTACGACCAGGTCGCCGCCGAGATCGATCGTGCGCTGCGCTTCATGCGTGCCTGCGGCGTCGACACCGAGAACAACCACAATCTGCACGAGGTCGACTTCTACACCAGCCACGAGGCACTGCTGCTCGGCTACGAGGAAGCGCTGACCCGACAGGATTCGTTGAGCGGCGGTTGGTACGACTGCTCGGCGCACATGCTGTGGATCGGCGAGCGCACCCGCCAACTCGACGGTGCCCACGTCGAGTTCCTCCGCGGTGTCGGCAACCCCATCGGCTGCAAGATCGGCCCGGGGACCTCGGCCGACTTCGTGCTCGAGCTGTGCGACAAGTTGAACCCGGCGCGGATCCCCGGACGGCTGACCCTGATCACCCGAATGGGTGCGGATCACATCGAGGACGGTCTGCGTCCCCTCCTTCGTGCGGTGCGCGAGACCGGGCAGCCGGTCGTATGGGCCTGCGACCCGATGCACGCCAACACGTTCACGTCGGTGTCGGGCCGCAAGACACGCGACTTCGATCACATCTGCGCCGAGATCGGTGGCTTCGTCAGCGCGCACACGGCCGAGGGCACGTGGCCCGGCGGCATCCACGTCGAACTGACCGGCGACAACGTCACCGAATGCGTGGGCGGCGCCGACAAGATCCTCGACAGCCAGCTCGACGACCGCTACCAGACCGTGTGCGACCCGCGGCTCAACGCCCGGCAGAGCCTCGATCTGGCGTTCCAGGTGGCCGAGATGCTGCGGTCCACTGGCCTCGCCTAAGCCCCTGTGCAGGCGCTGCGACACGTCGACAACTGGCCGGTCGGCAACGCCGCGGCAGCCGTCGTGAGGCCGAACGGTTCGATCGACACCGAGGGCGACCAGACTCATCCGTTCCGGATCGCCTCGGTAGCGAAGCCCATCACGACGTGGGCATGCCTCATCGCAATCGAGGAAGGCATCGTGAGCATCGATCAACCGGTGGGTCAGCCAGGCTGCACGCTACGGCACCTCCTCAGCCATGCCGGAGGGTACGGCTTCGACGGAACCGAGCCGATCGCCCGTCCGGAGCGCACTCGGATCTACTCCAACACCGGGATCGAGATGGCAGCGCAGACCGTCGCCGATGCCGCTGGCATGCCCTTCGCCGACTACCTGGCCGAGTCCGTGCTTGTTCCGCTCGGCATGACCTCGACGTCGTTGCGCGGCTCGCCCGCCCACGGGATGTGGAGCAACGCGGCCGACATCACACGCTTCGTGCTCGAAATACGCGCACCGCAGTTGATCTCCGCGGAATCCGGCCGTGAGGCTACGAGCATCCAGTTTCCCGACCTCAACGGCATCATTCCGGGCGTCGGCCGGTACTCGCCGTGTCCCTGGGGCCTCGGGTTCGAGATCCGCGGAACCAAGCATCCCCACTGGACCGGCACAACGAACTCGCCGAAGACGTTTGGACATTTCGGCGGGGCCGGTACCTTCATGTGGGTGGATCCTGCCGTGGGGGTGGCCTGCCTCGCCCTGACTGATCGTCCGTATGACGAATGGGCCGAAGAGGCC
>JANMMQ010000432.1:0-7913 GCA_031373465.1 Ilumatobacteraceae bacterium
CAGGCCGAGCACCTCGGTCGATCGGTGCGCATGACCGACGACGAGCTGAACCACCTTGTCGACCACGGTTCAGCAACTCCCGGCCTCGACGCATTGGAGACGCTCAGCTCGGCGTGGTACCGCGCCGCGGCCGAAAGCTCGCCAGGCGCTCCGGTGGTGCTACGCGACATCGCCTGTCGCATCCGTTCAGCGCGTCGCTTCCTGAACTACGCCGCAGATCACTATCTGCATCGGAACCAGCCGAGCTGGGCACCAGGGTTCTAGTCGCGCCAGGGTTCTAGTCGCCAGGGTTCTAAATGTCAGCGACTGAGCTGCGCACCAGCCGCGCGTGTGAAACACCAGGCCCCGCAACGTCGACATCGCCGAACGGTTTGTCGGGGCCTTGGATCAACCCGGCACCGTATCCGTCGAGTGAAATCGAAAAGTTGTGAACGCGCAGCTTCGGCATCGGCTCTCCTGTCGCTAGGGCTTCCATGTTTATCGATCGAGCTAGGTGGCCGTGTCCTCGTGGAACAGCATTTGGTCCAGGCCTCTGATGAGACCGGTGGTCTCCATGACCTTCCTGACTGCCAGCAGCGTGCCGACCGCGTATGGCTCGGCACCCGAGCCGGCGTCGTGACGGATCGTCAGACGCTCGTCGGGCAATCCGAAGATCGTCTCGAAGGCGATGACGATTCCGGGTAAGCGCACCGAATGCACCTGTGCTCCCCCGATCGTTGCACCGCGCGCCTCACGCGGTCCGTGGGTCTGGTCGATTGCCACAGCCAGCTCGGCCTGCGCCAACTCGCCCATCGTTTCGGCGAGCTCGCGCACGGTCCCGCTCGGCGCGTCCACCTTCGAGGCGCTCGCGTAGTCGATGATCTCCCACGACGGCAGGTATCGGGCGGCGAGCAGCGAGAAGTGTTTTGCCAACGCGGCTGTGATCGAGAAGTTCCCCGCTGCCACCACACCGAGGCCGCGCGTCGCGGCTTCCTGCTCGATCTCCGCATAGTCGGCCGCGGTCAATCCGGAGGAACCGACGACAACCCTGATCCCGTGCGAGAGGGCTTCGAAGGTTCGCGATCTCACCGATGTCGGATCGGTATAGTCCACGAGCACATCCGGCTTCGTTCCGTCGGCCAGCACCTCGTCGAGCGTTCTGCGAATCGTCACGCCGTTGGCCGCCACGCCGAGGACCTCACCGAGATCTTGTCCAGCCGTCTGACGGGCGATGGCGCCGACCACATCGAACTCGTCCGAGGCGAGAAGGTGGCGGGCGACGACGCTGCCGGTCCACCCTGTCGTGCCTGCGATGCAAACCTTGATGGTCATCGCGAGCTACTTGATCGCCAGGGCGTTGGGCGGGGTGGCCACGCCGTGCGGGACGTTGAGCGGAGCCGAGACGAACAAGCACGTGTAGCGGCCATCTTCCGCGCAGTCTGCCGCAAGTTTCGACAGGTCGAACAACTCACCAAGAGGAATGCCCAGCATCGGTAGCAACAAGGAATGGGCGAACACTTCGTGCATGCGTTCAGGCCGGTTGGCCTTCACGTCGGCGACATGTTCGGCATCCAAACCGGTTCCCTGTGGCCACACCTCGACTCCCGGGTTGTCGGCTCCTATCGCGGCGATGTGCAAGTCCCACAGGAACTCCGCCGTGCGCTCTCCGGAGGGAAGACCAGGGGCCTTGAGGCGTGCCCGATCAGCGGCCACTGCACGCATCGCATCGTCGGTGGAGGTTTCGTACCACTCCGTCCAGCCGGTGCACATCAGCAGGACATCGCCCTGCTCCAACGGCGAACCTTGTGCTTCGAGCGTGCCCATGATGTCGTCCGGCTCGATCACGTCCGACTCGCTGTACTGCAGTGGCCGTCCCTGCGCTGCACGCCAGCGGCCAACGTCACACAACACAGCGCGGCCGGCAATGCCGCGTCTGGCCCAGTGATCGACGCCGTGATCCTCGTCGTCGATGCCGTCGTAGAAGCCGTTTGGCACGTTCTTGATGTGACGGAAGCCGTCCCACTGCGAGGACGACTGGGTGTTCCACTGGTGCAGCACATCGTCGTGCCCTGTCGCCCGGTCGATCACCTCGTGCCTGTGCTTCAGCCGGCCGAACATAGGCGGGTCGGGCAGATCGGCCGACCAGTTCAGGGAGAAGACCGCGCCACGAGTCACCAGCCGCGCCGCCGAGACCAGCTTCTCGGGCGTCAACAGGTTGAGGCACCCGAAATAGTCCGGCTCGCCCGGATTCAACAATCCCCAGCTGGCCGGCAGGTCGTTCACCTTCGGCAGATCGCGATACGACGGCAGCGTTGTCATGAATCGCATCGTAGGTGTCGACGGTGCCACGATGACGGCCGTGATGAGCGTGGTCGCAGGTGATGACAAGCACGAACGCTGTTGGTGGGGAGCATCTACCCCCGACTACATCGCATATCACGACAACGAGTGGGGCTTCGGTGTCGATGACGATCACCGCCTGTTCGAGAAGCTCTGTCTCGAGGGGTTCCAGTCGGGGCTCTCCTGGTTGACGATCTTGCGCAAGCGCGAGAACTTTCGTGCTGCGTTCGCCGGTTTCGATCCAGTCATCGTCGCCGAGTTCGACGAGAACGATGTCGACCGTCTGCTCGGCGACGCGGGGATCGTTCGGCACCAGGGAAAGATCAGGTCGACGATCAACAACGCATCGCGTGCGATCGAAATGATTGATGAGTTCGGCTCGATCGCCGACTACATGTGGCCGCACGCGACGTTCGGTGAACCGCCGACGGAGGTTCACGCGACGACGTCCACTTCAACGGCGATCTCGAAGGACCTCAAGCGGCGCGGTTGGACCTTCGTGGGGCCGACAACGGTCTATGCCTTCATGCAGGCGATGGGCCTCGTCAACGACCACCTCGATGGCTGCTGGGTGCGTCAGCGATCGGAGCAATGCCGGCGCAAGATCTACAAACAGCACGGAAAGGGCAAGCGATGAGCGACTTCGGTCAGTTCGAAGCGATGAGCTTCGATTGCTACGGCACCTTGATCGATTGGGAGACAGGTATTGCCAACGCCTTGCGACCATGGGCGGACCGCAACGGTCTGGCGGTCGACGACGAGACGCTGATCGCTGCCTATGGTCGGCACGAGACATTCGTGGAAGACGACAGTCCCGGCGCTCCCTATCCGATCATCCTCGGCGAGACGATGCGCAGGGTCGGTGCCGAGCTCGGCGCAACGGTCACCGACGCCGATGCAACCGCCTTCGGTCAGTCGGTGAAGGACTGGCCGGCCTTCCCGGACACGGTCTCTGCGATGCAGCGCCTTGCGTCTCGTTTCAAACTCATCATCCTCAGCAACATCGACCGTGCTTCGTTCGCATCCAGCAACCCGCGACTCGGCGTCACGTTCGACGCGATCATCACGGCAGAAGATGTCGGCTCGTACAAACCGAGGCCGGCCCACTTCGACCGTTTGTTCGAGGAGATCGCCCGGCTAGGCGTCGCCCGCGATCGGCTGGTTCATGTCGCCGAGAGTCTGTTCCACGATCATCAACCCGCTGCCGCGCTGGGACTTCCCTCGGTATGGATCCACCGCCGTCACGCCAAGGGTGGGTCGGGCGCAACGGCAACCCCGTCGGGCGAGATCTCGCCCACGTGGCGTTTCACGTCGATGGCGGAGTTCGCTGACGCGGCGGTTCCGGAGTAGAGGCCAGCGAGCTCGGCGGCGAGGATCTCAAGACGCTGACGCACACCGGCTGGACCGAGCACTTCGACCGTTCGCCCGAAGCCGGCAAGTTCGGCTGCCACCGAATACTCGTTGGGACTGCGGATCTCCACCTCGACCCTGCCATCTTCGATCGCCATCCCGATGCGCAGACGTGTTCCCAGCGAATACCGGACCCATGGCATCGCCCGCTGCTCGACGAGCGCGCGCACGAGGATCGGCATGCGCACCTGCTCGACCTCGGTGGTGATCATCTGCCAAGCGTCGGCCAGTTCGAAGTCCTGCGGCCGCACGACCGGATCCTCGGTGATCTCGACGGATTGGACGCGGTCGACGCGGAACGTTCGCCGGCCGGCCTCGGTGTCGCCCACGAGGTACCACGATCCACCCTTGGTGGCCAGCCCAAGCGGATGCACCGTGCGGGTGCTCGGCAGGCCTTCCCGCGCGACATAGCCAAGGACGATCTGACGCCCGGATATCACAGCGGTCTGAACCGCGTCGAGGTGGACTGGCACCGGCCGCTCGGTTCGCGAGCCGCTCCACCCATCCGCGTCGTGGACGACCGCCGCCGACGCGGCTTCTGCGCGCTCGCGGAACGGCTCCGGCAAGGCACGCACCAACTTGCGCAACGCGGCTCGCAGCTCCGGCGTCGTGGCACGCGGGCCGGCGACGAGGAACAGAGCCTGCGCTTCGGCAGATGTCAGACCGGTCAGGTCTGTGCGGCCGTCGCCCGCCAGACGCCATCCGCCATTGCGTCCCTGCAGCGAATAGACCGGGAGCCCGGCGACGCCCAAGGAATCCAGGTCACGCCTGGCAGTCCGTTCGGAAACCTCCAGCTCGACCACAACCTCGGCGGCCGTCACCTGTCAGCGGGTCTGCAGCATCAGCAGGATCGCTACGAGGCGGTCGGCGCGCACACCGCGATGTTCTCACACAAACAGGTCAGTAGGTGGCCGGTTTGGAGGCGCATGATCTACTCATGACTACCGAGACCATGAGTTCATCCAGCCCAACGGGCACCACCACGAACGATCCGCGACCACTGTTCCGCAAAGCGGTGCACATCGCCGAACCGGTGATCGCCGGTGTACGGCCGGACCAGTTGGATCAGCCCTCACCGTGTGTCGAGTACAACGTCAGGGAGCTCCTCGATCACCTCGTGTTCGTGCTGCACCGCGTTGCCAACCTGGGTCGCGGCGACGAGGCATTCGCACCCAACTCGATGGCCGACGCTGTGATCGATCACAAGGATTGGGCAGCCGATTGGCGCGCCGCTGCCGCCGACGTCGAGGCGGCTTGGTCCGACGACGCGAGGCTGGGCCAGACCATCGTGCTGCCATGGGCGACGATGACCGGGGCGGAAGTGCTGGGGATGTACACCAGCGAGATCACGACTCATACGTGGGACGCCGCCAAGGCCACCGGCCAACACCCCGCATGGGATGACGAGGTCTGCCAGTTGGGCCTCGACTCGATGCATCGTGACCTGCCGATGGCCGACCGCACTCCGATGTGGGAGGCGTTCCGAGCGAACGTGCCCGCCAACTTCCAGTTCGACGCTCCGTTCGCGAACGCGGTCGCGGTACCTGCCGACGCACCACTGATCCAACAACTCGTTGCCTGGACCGGCCGCCAGCCGTAAGAACGACTACTGCTGGGTAACCGATGTGGAGGTGCCCCAGGTGTCGGACAGCACATAGCCACTGGGCCATGGATCATCGGCGTCGACGAAGTAGTGATGCAGGCCGGTGATCCAGGCCCTGCCGCGGATGGTCGCCACGATCGCGGGAAACGTCCCGACCGTCGTCACGCCGACGATCGTGCCGTGAAACTCGGATCCGATGATCGACGAATGAGTCAAGCCACCACCGACCGACAGCACACCTCGCGCGTGGAGCACAGCCATGCGTGCAGTTGTGCCCGTACCGGTGGGCGACCGATCGGAACGACCTGGCGACACGATGCACGTGTTGCGAGCACTCGCACGAGTGACGCCATGGGTCAACGGGCCGGCGAACTGCACGATCGAGACGTTCTTGATGTCGGGGAGCTCCGGATGGGTCACGGGATGTTGGTCGCGCACTGCCGCACGGATCTGTTCGCCGAGCACGGCCAGGTCGCGCGCCTCGTCGGGGACGATCTCGAAGCCCAGGGCCGCGGCATCGACGATCGCATAGATCATCCCGCCATACGCTATGTCGACGCTGATGGGCGAGGCGATGCCCGGCACCTCGACAACTGCATCGAGCGCGAACACGAAGGCAGGGACGTTCTTCAATGTCACGGAGACGCACTTGCCGCCTGTGCACTCGGCGACGATGTCGACTGGTCCGGCCGGCATGTCGAGCCGGAACCTCGTCTCTGGTTCCGTCATCGGGATCACTCCTGTCTCCAGGAGCACGGTGGCGATGCACATCGTGTTGGAGCCCGACATCGGCGGATATTCGGTCGGCTCCATCACGATCGCGCCTGCCGCACAATCGTCGCGGGTCGATGGAACGATCAGGTTGACGTGCCGAGCCACCGATCCACGTGGCTCGCAGATCAGCAGTCGACGGACGTCGTCGTGGTCTCGCTCGAAGGCCAGCTTCTTCGCCATCATCGTGTCGCCCGGCGGGGGGAGCACACCACCCGTGATGACATCGCCCTGTTCACCTTCGGCGTGGCAGCCGACGACCGCGATGATCCGTTTCGCCACCATCTATGTCTCTGGCAATCCGCTCTACGACAGTTCAGCGGTGCTTGGCGAGTGCGGCCTTCAAACCATCGAGGTCTTGTGAGCCGAACACCACCCTGTTGTTGGTCGCGACGTAGACCAGGTCGAGGTCGACACCTGCCTCGGCAACCATCCTGGCCAGGTCGGCCAATGCGCCGGGTCGATCCTCGACGCCGACGACGACGACCTCGCGCTCACGAGTGACCACGGCCTGGTGGGTGATGGCCAAGGCATGCCGTGCCGCTTCTGCGTGGGGTACGAGGATGTGCAACTCGGCACGATCGCCCATGCCCACGCATGTCGCCGCGGCGAGGTTGACACCGGCGTCGCTGATTGCGGCCGCGATCCGGGCGAGCGCGCCCGGACGGTTGTCGACCTCTATGACCAAATCCATCGCCATGAACTACCCCCTGTGAGTCGTGGCGTGATTCTGTCACTCCCAACCGGCCCTGTCTCCCCCGACGTGTCCCCTCCGCGAACCGACCAGACCAAGTTCTCTGTCAGCTCTTAGAGCGACTGTCGGTCAATGAGCTGACCCAGACGCCAACGCCATGCGGATCGTGTCGAAGATCCAAGCCGGCTCCTCGATCAACTGTGCTGTGGTGAACTGCAACGGAAGGAAACCGTCGAGGACCAGTGCGTTCATACGCTCGGCGTCGCGGCGAAGCTGTTCTGCGGTTCGGTGCCACCGGTAACCGAGCAACTCGACGACGACGCGTGAACCGGGATAGCGGCAATCGACACGAACGAGTCGATTCTTGGCTCGAGTGAGCACTTGCTGCGTCAACGGTCGAGGCAGGCCCGCGCGAGACGAGGTGGCGAGGAACTCGCGCTCGAGCCAGCTGTGCCCGCCGCGGGTGATCCCGCTACCGCTTATCACGTCGACCAGCTTCGGGAGACCGTGCCGACCCCTTCCACGAAGTTCGAAGATCCGTCGAAGGAGATGGTCCTCCACGATCAGCCCGTCGCGGATCGCACCGTCGAGCGCGGCGGTCAGATCTGCGGCGGTTGTGCTGCGACAAATGTCGATCATCGCCCGCGTGGGACTGAGAACGGGTAGACCGGACGCAGTTTCCCGGTCGATCGGTGGGAGATCCTGGGTGGTGTGTATTTCCGCGCCGACGCGATCGAGAAATCGTCCTCGCGGCACCACGATGTGAAACGGACGCGAGAGCCGAAACCCGTCGAAATGATGCAGCGCCGCTGCAGTCGAGCCGGACACCCAGCACGGTTCGCCGATGTCCAAGACGAGATCGCAGAGGTCGCCCAGAGCGGTGCGCGGCGTCAACACGCTGCGATAGGTGCGGACGCCCGCACGATCGAGGGAGCGGCTGTGGACTCCGTTCCGAAGCTCGCGGTCACTCAATCCAGCCGCGTTGGCCTGCGTTTGGTGAACGAACCGAGCTGACCTGCTGCCACCGCCCTGAGGCGGTCGAACTGGGTCATGCGCCGGATTCAATCGTCGGAGTCCGCCCGCGACAACGTTCGAGCGTCTGTGTCAGCTCATAGA
>JANMMQ010000202.1:0-10541 GCA_031373465.1 Ilumatobacteraceae bacterium
TGCCTCGCCGACGGTGGCCGCGCAGATCGTGATGTCGGTCCGGGCCGCGCCGAGCTGCTCCCAGACCAGCGGCGACAGACCCGATCTACCCAGATTTCCGGCAGACGAGCTGTACAGGTAGGGCACGACGGACTGCCAACCGCGTGTGGCAGCAGCCCTGCCTACCGTCTCGGCGAACAGGTCGAGCGCCTCGTCCCACGTGATCTCGACGAACTCACCGGACCCCTTGGGACCGACCCGTCGCAACGGGCTGGTGACCCGGTCGGGCCCGTGCAGTAGCTGTGGCGTGTGCTTGACCTTGGCACAGACCCAGCCGTTCGTCGCCGGGTTCGGCCCATCGACGGCCGCACCGATCGAGATCATGCGGCCGTCTTCGACCGTGACCTCGAGGCTGCAGCTGTCGGGGCAGTCGAGCGAGCAAGCAGTGAGCAACCCCATGCCCGGAGCGTAACTGCTGGAGCAGCGTCAGGCGCCGGTAGGAGTGAGAGAGGCGTCCATCGGAGTGTTTCCGGACACCCCGGGTGGGACGAAAACACTCCAACGGGCTGCTAACACTCGGACGTCAACAACCGGCTGCCGAGATCAATCGGCGAGCCGTATCACCTCGACCGATACCGACAGCTCCTGGGTCGCTGGTGAGCCGAATACCACACCCCGAACCGGTGCGACGTCGGCATAGTCGCGCCCCCAGCCGACGGTGACATGCGACATCGGTGGAGCCTGGTCGTTGGTCGGGTCCACGTCGAGCCAGCCCCATCCCGGGACGTACACCGAGCACCAGGCATGCGACGCGTCGGCGCCGACCAGCTTCGTCGTGCCAGGAGGAGGCGCGTTCTCGATGTAACCGCTGACGTACCTCGCGGGCAGGCCCAGGGAGCGCATCGAACCGATGGCAAGATGGGCGAAGTCCTGGCACACACCCCGACGGTGGGTCAGCACATCGGCAAGCGGCGTGCTGACATCGCTGAAGCCGGGATCGAACACGAACTCGGTGTAGATGCGATGGGAGAGGTCGACGACCGCCTCGTGAAACGCCCGGCCCGGCAGGAAGGACCACGACGCGAACCGGGCGAGATCTGCCGACGGTCTGACGTACTTCGACTCGATGGAGCACATGCGCGCCAGCAGCCCGTCCGGGCTGCCGTCGGCGGCGACGATCGTGCGCAGTTCCTCCCACGAAGGCGACCACACCAACGGCTCGAGCGTTGCCCGATCGACCTCGTACAGACCCGTGACGACGAGCTGATCGTGAACCTGTTCGACGGCGCGGTATGAGACGTGGTTGTCGAACGCGTCGAGGTACTCGTCGGCGTGATCGGCCACCGGTGCGGTCGTCACGTCGGAGCTGATGACCGTCTGGGTGGGGGTTGCACGAGGCCGCAGGTGGGCGACCGTGTGACCGTTGATCACCTGGGCGCTGTAGCGGTATTCAGTGATGTGGCGCACTTGATAGCGCATCAGCCGACACCTCCCAGCCCGCGACGTGCAGGATGGGTGAACCAGGCGAGCATCAGTTCGCGGATCAGCTCCAACAGCGGTCCGCGCACGCCGAGGACCAGCTTCGACAGTGAGTCGGGACCCTCGCCGAGCCGGCCACGAGCGGCCGCGTCGAGGAACCTGCGGTGTTTCGAGGCGTCGGGGTTCCATGGCAGCGCGGCGAGATGCTCGTTGATGCGATCGAGTTGGAAGGCCAGAGACCGCGGGTTGCTGTCGTCGTGGATCAGCAGATCCTCGATCGCATCGATGCGGACGTCGCTGCGGTACCGGCGGCGATACGCGACGAGGCTCTCGCTGGCCCCCAGCACGAGGTCATAGATCGGCTGGGCGATGTCATCGGCGGGCCGATCACTGAGCGTTGCCTCGATCACACCGAGCAGCAGCACGGCGCGTTCCAACCGACGGCCGAGATCGAGGAACCGCCACCCGGGCCCGCGAACCATGCTCTCCATCACGAGCCCGGCAAGCGCTGCCAGATCGACCATGATCCGGTCAAGGCATTCGGTGACGAGGAACGGATCGCTGCGGTCGGTCGTCGCCGACAAGACCGACCGTTCGGCGTCGAGACCGTTGAGCACACGCCATGTCGCAGTCGAGAGGAACTCGCGCACACCCCCGGCGTTTGCCGAGAGGTGACGCAGGCTGTTGGCGACCGCTCCAGAGCGGTCGCCGAGCGCAGCTGCGACCTCAGTGGCCAGCAGATCCTGTCCTTCCGAGTCCGGGTGCTCCCGTTCGCTCGGTCGTCCGCCGCTGACAGCGCGCAGCGCGGCGACTGCGTGGCCCAACCAGGGCGACGAAAGCAGTGCCGGGTCAGCGCCCGTACGGGCGATGACGAGGCGGGCGGTGCGGGTAGCGGCTTCGGCGCGCTCGGCGTTGCGGCCGAGCCAGAAGAGCGCTTCGGCCGAACGAGTGGGCAGTGAGTCGCGAAGGTCGATCTGAGGGAGCCGAACGCGACGAGCGATCGCCGCCGAACCGGTCGTGACACGCTGCACGGTCGGGTCCGTCAGCACCCAAACGTCTTTGCCGAACGCGTCGGACGAATTGATCACGAGCTGCCCGGGCGCGACATGACGACCGTGCCCGCCGGGCAGCACGATGGCCTCGTCGCCGATGCGGACCGTCTGCACGCGGATGGTCGCCGTGCCACTTCGCAGCTCGCCGTCGACCGCCACCGGAGTGCTGGCGAACTCGATCTTCGGCTGCACGACATATCGATGCGGGGCGGCGGTCATCCGGTCGAGCCAGTCGAGCGTTTCGGACTCCGAGAGGCGATCGCCGAACACCGACGCTGCCGGCGTCACAGGATCTGTGTCGTGCAGCACATACGCCTGCGGGTTGGCGCGAACCTCGGCGAGCCGGTCGGGATCGCCGCACCACCACGTGTCGATCGAAGCCAGCTCCATCGTCTCGCCCAAGAGGTGCCGAGCGGCGGCGTCGAGAAACGGCTGGAGCCACAGCCGATCCGCCACGCCGCTTCCGAGTGCGTTGGCAACACCGACATTCCCTTCTCGTACGGCCTGCAACAGACCCGTCACGCCTCCGGCCCCCGATGGCCCCAACTCCAGAGGATCGGAGCCGGTGTCTGCGAGCCGGCGGAACACGACATCGATCTGTTCGAGACCACCAAGGGTGCGCAGCCAGACCCGGCCCCCGCGTGTGATCAGGTCTCCACTGCTGGCGAGGTGATAGCCGAGATGTGTGGCCAGATACGACGCTTCGACGAAGCCAGGGCGTTGCGGATTGGGTCCCAGCAGGATGGTTCGCGGTCCGGTCACCGTCGGCGGGGCAATTGCCGACAACGCAGTACGAAGGTCGGCAAACCAACCCGACAGCGGGCTCACACCGAGGTGCCTGAACGGCTCGGGGTACAGACGCGACAGGACCGTGCGGTTCATCAGCGCGTAGCCGCAGCCACTGGGCGCGTCAGTGTGGTCGCGCAGCAACAGCCATCGTCCCGAACCGTCGCGAACGAGGTCTGCGGCGTACAGCATCAACCGCGGGCGAGGTGTGGCGACACGGACCGCAGCAAGTTGATACGAGCGCGAGCCCATGACTGCGGCGGTCGGGATCACGCGGTCGAGCAGCAGCCGCTGTGGGCCGTAGAGGTCGTCGAGCACGGCATCGAGCACGCGGCTGCGTTGGCTCAACCCGCTCTCGATGACCCGCCACTCCGCGGCGCCGATCACGTAAGGAACGGGATCGAGACCCCACGACACTCCGAGCTCGCGGTCATCGTGGAAGACGTGCCCTGCTCCCTCGGCGATCATCAGCCGCTCGGCGACCATCTGGCGCCGCACGATCTCGTTCGGACCGAGGGACGACCAGGTTCGCACCATCGATTCCCAATGTGGGCGTACTACGCCTGTCTCATCGACGAGCTCGTCGAATCGACCCCTCGTCGATGCATAGGAGGCCGGAGCTGCCGACGTGTTGGTGATGTCCATAGATCAGTTCGGCCAGACCGTGTGCCCGAAGTACGCGCCGGCGATGCGATCGCTGATCGTGCCGATCGCGATCTGCAACCTGTCGGCCTTGCTGTGCAACTCGCCGGCATCCAGCAGAACTCCGGGATCCGATGAGGACAGCTCGACGATCGCTCCCCTGCACGCTGCCAGGACAGATTCGCTCATCGGCAACATCCTGGCGCTCGACTGGACGCCGGCGAGGCAATAGGCGACCGACCGCGGAAACGTGCTCTCGCCCAGGATGAACCTGATCACCTCTGCCGCGCCCGCGGTCGCGCCGACGCGTGGAGCGGCGCGGCGGTTGTACATCTGCAACGCCGATAGCGACCGCAACACGCTGGACCATTGCAGATCGTCGTACAGCTCGGCGCGCTCGGGTCGCTCGCCGAGTAGCAAGCCGGCGCGCACGTCGAGCACTCGGGTCACCATGTCGCCGCGTTCGATGTGACGGCCGAGGCGCAGCATCGTGTATGCCTCGTCGCGGCTCATGGTCGTGGTCAAGATTCCGAGCAATCGTTGATGCTCGGCAATGACCTTCTCGAGGAACCGCGATCGATGTCGCCGCAGCACACCCTCGGCCGCGCCGCGGCCCGCGGCGAGATACAGATCGTTGACCGCGTTCCACGCCTGTGCAGGAAGGATGTCGCGACACGTGCGCAGATTCTCACGGGCACGCACGATGCTCGAGTACACGCTGCCACCGTTCGACGGGTCGGCAACCAGGAACGACACGATCGAAGCCTCGTCGCTGGCCTCGTAGCGTTCGTCGAAGCCTTCGCGACCGCCCGTGATGCCCAGCAGGTGGCCCCAGTTCGGAGGAACGTTCAGCGGCATGTCGACGATGACGTTGGAATGCTCTCGTACGATGCGCGCAGTGCCCTCGGCGCGCTCCAAATACCGCGCCGACCAATACAACCGTTCGGCAACGCGCGAGAGGAGCATCACGACTCCTCGACGACCCAGGTGTCCTTCGAACCGCCACCTTGCGACGAATTGACCACGAGCGAGCCATCCACCAACGCGACCCGGGTGAGGCCGCCCGTTGTCACGTACGTGTCGCGGCCCGACAGCACGAACGGGCGAAGGTCGACGTGGCGCGGTGCCAGTTCGCCGCCGCAGAGCGTCGGAGCCGTAGAAAGTCGAAGGATTGGCTGGGCCACCCAGTTGCGTGGGTCCAACTTGATCGCAGCAATCGCAGCGTCGAGCTCGCCGCCGGTTGCCGCGCTGCCGATGGTCAGCCCGTAGCCACCGCTCTCGTTGGCCGGTTTCAGGACGAGCTCGGCGGCGTGCTCGCACACGTACGCCAACTCGTCTTCGTAGAGGCAACGGTAGGTCGGCACGTTGGGCAGCAACGGCTCTTCGTCGAGGTAGTAGCGGATGAAGTCGGGCGCCCACGCGTAGATCACCTTGTCGTCGGCGACGCCTGCCCCCGGCGCATTCGCGATGGCGACGTTTCCCGCTCGCCAGGCACGCATCAGTCCGGGCACGCCGAGTGACGAGTCCTTGCGGAAGACCTCAGGGTCGAGGAACTGATCGTCGATCCGGCGATACACGACGTCGACCGGTTGCGGGCCGTCGATGGTCCGCATCCAGACGCGGCTGCTCGGATCCACGAACAGGTCGGCGCCCTCGACCAGTGGCACACCCATCTGCTGCGCGAGGAACGCGTGCTCGAAGTAGGCGCTGTTGTACACACCCGGCGTCAACACCACGACCTGTGGGTAGCGCATCCCTTCCAACGCGTCCGCGGCCAGCGACACCAGCAACCTGCGGAGCCGGTCGGGGTAGTCGTCGACGGGAAGGATCGATTGCCGTTCGAAGAGGTCGGCGAACGCACGCTTGGAGATGGCCCGGTTCTGCAGCAGGTAGCTGACCCCTGATGGCACGCGCAGGTTGTCCTCGAGCACGTAGACGACTCCGTCGGCGTCGCGCACCAGATCGCTGCCGCAGATGTGCGCCCACACGCCGAACTTCGGCGACATGCCGGAGCATTCGTGGCGCAGGTTGACCGAGGTCTCCAGCAACTCGCCGGGAAACACGCCGTCGGCAACGACTCGGCGATCGTGGTAGACGTCGTCGATGAACCGGTTCAGTGCTGTCAACCGCTGCTTCAGGCCTCGCTCGATCCGGACCCATTCGGATGCCGCGATGACGCGTGGCACGATGTCCATCGGCCACGCCCGGTCAGTTCCCTGGCCGTCGTCGTACACGGTGAACGTGATGCCGAGCGCCAAGATGTCGACCTCGGCGAGGACCTGACGTTGTTGCAGCTCCTCGATGTCCAACGACCGCAGGCGCTCGACCAAGGCCGCCGCCGCCGGTCTCGGATTGCCGTGGGCGTCGACGAGCTCATCCCACAATGCAGGCAGCGTTCGCAGGTTGGCCATCGGTCCAATCACGCTACATGATCGAAGATGACGCCAGGATGACGAGCCGGTGCGACGCACTAGCATCCGCACATGGGCCACGACTTGCGGTTTCAGGTGATGCTGCTGCCCATAGTTCCCTGGCCCGAGTATCTCGACCGCTTCCTGCGCGTCGAAGCCCTCGGCTTCGAAGTGGCAGCCCTTCCCGACCACTTTTGCGATTGGAGCAACCCGTCGGGCACCTGGCACGAGTCATGGACGAGCATCTCCGCCATCGCAGCGCGCACGTCGACGCTCAGGCTGGCGACGTGCGTCACCCAGATACCGCTGCGCAACCCGGCCGTGCTCGCCCACCAAGCGGTCACTGTCGACCAGATCTCCAACGGCCGAGTCGAGTTGGGCCTGGGGACGGGCATCACCATCGACCCCTCGTGCGAGATGATCGGCGTCCCGAATTGGACCGCAGGCGAACGGGTGGCGCGCTTCGGCGAGTACGTCGAGCTGCTCGACCACCTGCTGTGCGAGCGCGTCACGATCTACCACGGCACCTACTACCAGGCCAACGGGGCGGTGATGAACCCCGGCTCGGTGCAGCAACCGCGCCTGCCGATCATGGTCGCGGCTCTCGGCCCGAAGATGATGCGCAACGCCGCAGCGCATGCCGACATCTGGAACAGCCTGAGCTTCGCCTCGGAGTTCGAAGAGCAGATGGGAGAGCTGACCGACCGCTGCATGACCATGGACGAGCTGTGCATCGAGCTCGGTCGTGATCTCGACACGTTGCGACGCTCGTACACGATGTTCGATCCGAAGGCCAGAGCCAGCGGAGGTGGGATCGCGTACTACGAGTCCGACGACGTGTTCGTCGACATGGTGCACCGAATCACCGCCATGGGGATCACCGAGATATCCATGTACTACCCGGCGCTCGAGTCCCAGCTGCCGGCTTTCGAACGCATCGCCAAAGAGGTGCTTCCGGAACTGCGACGTCAGCATGCGTAGCGCGCTGCTCGACGACCTCGCGCTTCGATGCTTACGTCTGGTTGATGACGGCCTGTTCAAGACCGAGAGGGTGATCGGCTCGCCGCAGTCGGCCCACATCGAGCTGGCCGACGGTTCCTCGGTGATCAACCTGTGTGCCAACAACTACCTCGGCCTGGCCGACCATCCCGACGTCATCGAGGCAGCGCACGCAGCCCTCGATCGGTACGGGTACGGGATGGCGTCCGTCCGTTTCATCTGCGGAACCCAGACGGTCCACAAATCACTCGAATCGCGGCTGTCCGAGTTTCTCGGCACCGAGGACACGATCCTGTACTCGTCGTGCTTCGACGCCAACGGTGGCCTGTTCGAAACGATCCTCGACGAGAAGGACGCGGTCATATCCGATGCGCTGAACCACGCATCGATCATCGACGGCATCCGTCTCTGCCGGGCCCAGCGATTGCGCTACGACAACAGCGATATGGACCAGCTCGAGCAGCGATTGAAGGAGAGCAGCGATGCCCGTTATCGGCTCATTGCCACGGACGGTGTGTTCTCGATGGACGGAGTGCTGGCCGACCTGACCACCATTTGTGATCTTGCCGAGCAGCACGACGCGATCGTCATGGTCGACGATTCGCACGCGGTCGGAATCGTCGGCGAAACCGGGCGAGGCACTCCGGAGCTCGCCGGTGTGATGGACCGCGTAGACATCATCACGGGTACTCTCGGCAAGGCGCTGGGCGGCGCTTCGGGCGGCTACACGTCGGGGCGGCGCGAGGTCATCGAGTGGCTGCGGCAGCGCTCGCGGCCATACCTGTTCTCGAACAGCCTTGCGCCGGTCATCACCTCCGCCACCATTCGCGTGCTCGACCTCCTGGCGTCTGGCGATGATCTCCGACTGCGGGTCGAACGGAATGCCGCGCGGTTTCGCGCCGGCCTGGATCAAGCCGGCTTCACCTTGGCCGGAGCTGGGCATCCCATCATCCCGGTCATGCTCGGCGACGCGCGCGTCGCCTCCGACATGGCGACTCGCCTGCTCGACGAAGGGATCTATGTGATCGCGTTCTCGTTTCCCGTGGTTCCGCAGGGCAAAGCGCGGATCCGAACACAGATGTCGGCGGCGCACTCCGACACCGACATCGACATGGCGATCGAAGCATTCATACGTGTCGGTCAAGCGATGGGACTGGTCCCGTGAAGGCACTCGTCAAGGCCAAGAAGGAGCCCGGGCTCTGGCTCGAGGATGTGCCCAGACCGGTCCCGGGTGACCGCGACGTGCTGATCCGGGTGCGCAAGACCTCGATCTGCGGCACCGATCTGCACATCCTCCACTGGGACGCCTGGGCCCAATCGACCATTCCCGTGCCGATGGTGGTCGGGCACGAGTTCATGGGCGAGATCGAACAGTTGGGCGCCGATGTCGTCGGTCTGGAGGTCGGTCAACGAGTTGCCGGCGAGGGTCACGTCACGTGCGGGCATTGCCGCAACTGCAAGGGTGGTCGGCGCGAGTTCTGCCACAACCACACCAGTGTCGGCGTCACCCGGCCCGGCGCCTTCGCCGAGTACGTGGTCATCCCGGCCGAGAACGTGTTCGTGGTTCCCCCTCACATCGACGACAACGTCGCCGCCGTGCTCGATCCGTTGGGCAATGCAACTCACACATCACTGCGGTTCGATGTCGTCGGCGAGGACGTGCTGATCACCGGGGCAGGCCCCATCGGAGTTCTCTCGACAGCGATCGTGCGCCACATCGGTGCGCGCAACGTCGTGGTCACCGACATCAACCGTTACCGGCTCGACATGGCCGGCAAGCACGGGGCCAGCCGGGTCGTCGACGTGCGTACGGAACAGCTTGCACCGGTCATGGCGGAGCTCGGCATGACCGAAGGGTTCGACGTCGGGTTGGAGATGTCGGGAGCCGAAGCGGCGTTCAATCAGATGCTCGACGCGATGAACAACGGCGGGCGGATCGCGGCACTCGGCATCCCCGCAGGGCCAATGACGCTCGACCTCCACGACGTGATCTTCAAGGGCCTCGAGATCCAGGGCATCTACGGCCGCCGGATCTTCGAGACCTGGTACAAGATGGCCGCGATGCTCCAGAGCGGGCTCGACATCAGCGGCATCATCACCCACGAACTGCCGGCCCACAGGTTCGAAGAAGCGTTTGCAATCGTCGACGGCGGCGAGTGCGGCAAAGTCGTCCTCGACTGGGCCTAGCGACTGCGCCAGCGCCAAGCGCGCTAAGACGCGGCGATCATCGCGTTGGTTGCTTCGCCGCTCATCCGCGCCAGATGCCCGAGCACGTCGTCGACGTCGAAGTACACATCCTGTAGATGGCGGTGGCCGTCGGGTTTGAACGCAGTGCGGGCGTGCAGCACGCGGTACCCGTTGACGAACAGCGTGTCACCCGCCGACAGCCGGAAGGCGACGTGGTTGGCAGGATCTGCGATTGTCGAACCGAGGAGGCGATAGGCGTCGTACCACGCCGGCAGATCGGTGTCGTCGAACGCGAGGGGCTGCATCAGCTGATTGGAGAAGCGAAGGTGCACGAACCGGCCCAACCGATCACGCACGACGAGCGGGGCGCGAGTGAACGCATCGGCTTCGGTCGAGTATTGGCGGAACCCGACCTCGACACAAGTCAGCACATCGATCGCCTCGGGATGGTCCCTGTTCAACCGATCGAGCACCGACCAGCCGTCGACCACGACGCTGTCGCCGCCCTGGGCATCGTTGACCAGCATGGCCAGCACTTGTCCGCTGGGCGGATGGCTGTACTGGGCGTTGTCGTTGTGCGGAGGCACATCTTCGGCGGTGAAGGCGATGTTGTAACCGGCCGGGTCGACCTTGATGTCGAAGATCAAGCCGAGGGACGAATCGCGCAGGGTGATGCCCAACGCCTTCAGCAACTCGATCACCGTCCCGGGTTCGGTCGGCGATCCGGTGACGACCGCCGCGCCATCGCGCCGGATGGCTTCGAACATGCCGCGACGGGTGATCTGGTCGGCGATGCACTGATCGTGATCGAATCGTTCGATCTCGTAGCCGCGCTGCCACAACCGAGCGGTCCACGCGCCGCGAGCGCCGGTGACCCTGATCTTGTCCCACTCGCGCCGTCCGTACACCGACCGGTGCCCGCCCGCCCACTGGACTTCGAGCCGACCGTCGACCACATCGATCGCGGTGGCCACCGGGGCGACTGTTTCGGCCCATGGCTGCCAAC
>JANMMQ010000207.1:0-1976 GCA_031373465.1 Ilumatobacteraceae bacterium
TTCGTCTCCGCGGCGGAGCACGAGGACGTCCTGGGAATGATCGACATGACGCTCCCGGAAGAGGTCGCCACGCTGCGGGCAGCCATCGATTCGATCGTCGCCGATGCCAAGCGCATCGACGTGTTGGACACAGGGTTCGACAGCGGTGGCGTCAAGGGCGTCGACATCTCGGTCGATGACTTGGCGCTCGACACCAACTTCTACGAGGGTGGCTTGGCCAGTGTGCGGGCGACGGGCGGCACGTTCGGCCTCGCATTCGATCCTCAGTTGTTCCCGTTCGGGCAGAAGTTGCGGTCCGTGCTTCCCGATGCACAATCGAGCACGTCGTCGATGCAGCTCGGTGGAGGTGACCAGATCGCCCAGCTCATGACCGTGCAGCGCGACGGCCGGTGGTACGTCAGCGTCGAGTACACAATCGCCGAGTACGTACGTGTCGCAGCGAAATGGGACGTGCCGGGTCCTGTGGCTCGTGCCCCGATCGGTTTCGATTCGCCGGACGCTGCTGTCAGCGGTTTCTACGAGCGGCTCGCTGCGCTCGACCTCCAGTCGGCGTTCGACACCTTCGCCCCGGGTGAAGATGCCATGGCGTGGTTGGCGCAGTCGTGGATGGCCGAAGCCCAATCGGTGATCGACAGCGGTCGTGCGAAGGGCTGGTCAGTTCAGATCTCGGGCCTGACATACGAGACGATCGGTACTGGTGACCACCTGACACTGGAACCGGTCACCTTCAGGGTGGAGGGAACCGCGCCAGCGGATCTCAACGCGGACTCGGGCGTGCTCCTCGCGCCGTCGACGGAAGGACCGCAACCTTTTACCATCGAGCGCGCCGACGGCTGCACGACGTACACCGGGACCTTTGCCCAATCGTTGGCCAGCCCGTGGTCTGCGTTCTCAGGTGTGTCGTCAGACCCATCTGCGGCTGGCAGCTCCAAGGTCTGCGGTCCCAGCAGCGGCTTCGGCCTCATGGGCTTGTTGTTGCTGGCAGGTTCGAGCAGCGATCTGCCGTCGGTCTCGGTCGTTCAATCTGGCGGCAAGTGGTACGTATCGCCACTGGGAACGGCGCTGGCCTCCACGTCTTCGAGCCTGCACGACCTCGACGCCGGGTCGAGCCTCTTCGACTCGCCCCTCGCGGCGTTCATCTATGGCGTGCCGAGCCGCGCATTCCTGGAATCGATCGCAAAGGGTCAGGGTCTCGAGCAAATCGTCCCCGAGTGCCTTCCTGCGCTAACGGTCGATAACGGCAAGGTCACCGGTGTGGTGGCGGATCCGCCACCCGAGGCAGTCCGTGCCTGCCTGACAGGGTCGTTCTCATCGTCGAGCTCGACCAGTAGCAGCGGTGTCGAAGTCGTCGCGCCGCTGCCGGTCCCGGTGGAGCTGACCCCGATATCCTCACCCTGAACGAGTGTTTCCCTGCAAACGAGTGTTTCGGGCCACCCCGTGTGGCCGCGAAACACTCGTTCGAGGTTTGTAGGGACGGGTTCGAAGGCACAGACAGCCGTACCTGTCGCCTCCGAAAAATTGCGCACCCGTGCAGCCGTCCACACATTCCGTCCTTGCCGTGCATGGTGACCTCCTAGACGCACACCAGCAATGGTTCGATCGACTTAAGCCGACGGTCGAGAAGTGCCCCATTGCGTTGGCGGATATCCTCCACCGATGGCAACGCAGTTGATGCCGGCAGCATTCATCGGCCACGGCACTCCGATGAACGCGTTGGATCACAACCGTTACACCGACGCATGGCAAGTGCTCGGAAACGCTGTGCCGCGTCCACGGGCGATCCTCGTCGTGTCAGCACATTGGTTCATCAACGCGACCGCGGTGACGGCGATGTCCCGACCAAAGACGATTCACGACTTCTATGGCTTTCCCGAAGAACTGTTCGCCCTCCAATATCCGGCGCCAGGTGATCCGGCGCTCGCGGCCGAGATCGCGGACGTGGTGCAGCCGACGTGGGTGGGAATGGATCGGGACAG
>JANMMQ010000267.1:0-2227 GCA_031373465.1 Ilumatobacteraceae bacterium
GGCGACTCGGTGGTCGGCTCGATCGCGAACACGTCGATTGCCGCGCCGGCGATGACGCCATCGCGGATCGCCTCGGTCAACTCTGCCTCGTCGACGATCCCACCACGGGCAACGTTGATCAACCGCATCGTCGGCTTCGCCTTCAACAACAGGTCGCGATTGATGAGACCCGTGGTCTCTCTGGTCTTCGGGAGGTGGATCGTGAGAAAGTCGGCCTCGGCAACCGCCTGATCCAGCGACAGCAACTCCACGCCCATCTGTCGTGCCCTGTCGGCCGACACGAACGGGTCGTACGCCACGATGTGCATGCCGAATGCCCTGGCGCGGTCGGCAACGAGCTTGCCGATGCGACCGAGGCCGATGATGGCAAGCGTCTTGTCTGCGAGTTCGACACCTTCCCAGCGCGATCGCTCCCAACGGCCGGCGGTCAAGGCAGCATGCGCCTGCGGGATGTTGCGGGCCTGGGCGAGCAGCAGCGCCATGGTGTGCTCGGCCGCGGAGATGATGTTGCTCTGCGGGGCGTTGACCACCATCACACCCCGGCGCGTCGCCGCCTCGACGTCAACGTTGTCGAGACCGATGCCGGCGCGGCCGATGACGAGCAACTGGTCTGCCTGCTCGAGCAGTTCAGCGGTCACCTGCGTGGCCGAACGGATGATCAATGCCTCGGCGCCACGAATGTTCTGCGACAACGCGTCGAGATCGAACTGCACATCGACCTCGTGACCGGCGGCGCGAAGGCGATCGAGTCCGCCTTCCGCAATCTCTTCGGTGACAAGGATCCTGGCCATTGCAACATCGTTACCCGCGGAACCGTCGATTCGACAAGAATGTGAACGTTCTGTTCATCTCCGATGCGCGACGGCTATCTTGAGCCGACGCCTTACCTAGTCAACGGAGGGGTTCCATGCCGTACCCATTTCTGTCCCCCGAGTGGATGGATGCTGCCAAAGCCATTCGAGAGAAGTATGCGGATCAGGCCTCGGCTATCACCATCAGCGTCCGGATGAACCAGGTCATTACGGATGTGCCCTTCGGCGACGACGACGTCAAGTTGTACCTCGACACGTCATCGGGCTCTCTGGTCATGGAATCGGGCGAGCTGGACACACCGGACCTCACCCTGACCACGGACTACGACACGGCCAAGAAGATCTTCGTCGATCAGGATCAGGCAGCTGGGATGCAGGCGTTCATGGCCGGCAAGATCAAGGTGCAGGGCGACATGATGAAGATGATGGCCATGCAGACCGGCATGCCTCAGGACGAAATCGCCAAGACGATCGCGACCGAGATCAAAGACATCACTGAATAGGCGAGTGCCTACAAGCGGCGCCTGCGGCTGACGCCCCAACGGCCGGTGAGAAGCAGGATCACGACAACTATCAACAAGATGGTGAGCATGATCACCTTGTACCCGATAGCGGATGACGAAACGTTCACGCCGCTAGGTTCGGGCGAGCGGTGCCAATGCCTCTGCAAGCTCGGTGACTGACCACGTCGAATCGCGATCCACCGACGCACCCCGCGACCAACTCTCGATCAAGGTCACGTTGCCGCCCTGGACGAAGAAGGTCTCGCCTGTGAACTTGCACTCCTCACTGGCCAGGTAGGCGACAAGTGGGGAGATGTTTGCCGGGTCCCATTGGTCGAAGCCGCCCTCGGCCGGCTGCATGATCTGCTCGAGGCCAGGAGTGGCGAGGGTCAGCCGGGTGCGTGCGCCAGGCGCGACGGTGTTGCTCTTGACGTTGTAGCGGATGAGCTCCTTGGCGGCGATCTGGCTGAACGTGGCGATGCCCGTCTTCGCCGCCCCGTAGTTGCTCTGTCCGGGATTGGCGAACAGACCGGAGGTGCTCGACGTGTGCACCAGATGGCGCGGCCTGCCCTTGCCCGCCTTGTGCTGTTCTCGCCAGTAGGCCGCCGCCCAACGCGTCGGCGCGAAGTGACCTTTGAGGTGGACCGTGATGACCGCGTCCCATTCCTCCTCGGTCATGTTGACGATCACACGGTCGCGCAGGATGCCCGCATTGTTGACGAGGATGTCGAGGTCACCGAAGTGCTCGATCGCAATGTTGATCATCCGTTGCGCACCCTGCCAATCGGCCACGTCGTCACCGTTGACGATCGCTTCGCCTCCGAGGGCTTCGATCTCTTCGACGACCTGCTGTGCCGGCGTCATGTCGGTGCCGGTTCCATCGTTGGCTCCGCCGAGATCATTGACGACGAC
>JANMMQ010000270.1:0-1808 GCA_031373465.1 Ilumatobacteraceae bacterium
TTCGTCGTAGTCGACCTCGACCACTGTGAAGCCGCGCGCCTCGGCCAGCACGCGGGCTTGAGGCTTGACGATCTGAGCCACATACACACCGCGCACGGTGCCGAGCGACGAGTCGAGATGGAGACGTTCGATGTACCGGACAAGTTGCTCGACTCCGTCGATCTCGCCGCGGCGCTTGACCTCGATGGCGACGACCTGGCCGTCGCGATCGCGGCACAAGAGGTCGATCGGCCCGATCGCCGTCGGGTACTCGCGGCGAACCAGAGTCAGTCCCGCTTCGATCGCGTGCGGTGACGCTGCCAGGAGCTCCTGCAGGTGCGCCTCGACGCCGTCCTTCTGCAGACCGGGATCGTCGCCGAAAGCGGTCTCGACGTCGGACAGCACCTCGTGCAGGGTGATTGTCAGCGATTCACCTTTGGGGTTGGTCACCGTCCACGAGTGGTCACCGATCACCAGGACGTTGGGGGCATTCATCCAGTTCAACGGCTTGTACGCCCCGCCATCGGCATGTATCGCCACGCAACCGTCGGCTTTCACCATGATCAGCCGCACGGCCTCGGGCAGGTGGGCGGTCAGTCGACCGGCGTAGTCGACCGAGCAACGAGCAATGACGAGACGCACGACGAGAAGCTATCGACCGTTGTCGGGTCGAACGCCGACTCTCGCCCGGTAGGTGAACCAGAACGGCCGATCTTCGTCGCCTAGCGCGGCACGCACGTCGGCCGAGAACCGCTCGACTCCCAAAGCCTCGTCGTCGTAGCCGTGGCGACAAAGAGCCTGGTAGTCGCCCTGGCTGCAGAAGATCTGCACGAACCTGTCGGCGTTGCCGTGCTCCACGCCGAGCGCGGCGACCTCGATGCAGTGCCTGAAGTGACCGCTGGCAACCATTCGCCGGAGGTGCTGCTCCTTGTGCCAGAACTGCACGCCATCGACGATGGTCACCCCGGACGTTGGATCGTGCCAGTTGGTGGGTCGGAGGTCGTCGGTCTGCGGCGACGATGACGGTGCTCGAGGGAAACAAGCGCCAGTTCGAGGCGAGGCTCCCAGCTCTCGCTCGTGGCCGGCGACGATCGCGCGCGCGGTGTGCCATGCCTGCTCGGCAGTCGCGTTACCGACCGATGGCGGCCAGTCACAATCGAGAGCCGCGAACACCCCGCCCGAGCGAAGGATGCGAGCAACCTCGTCCAACGTCGGCGACGGGTCCATCCAGTGCAGGGCCTGCACCGCCATCACGACGTCGGCCGATTCATCGGGCAGATCCGTCGCGTGTGACCAACCGGGCACGTAGCTCACATTGGTGTCCGTGGTGACAGCCGAAGCGCGGATCCGCATGTCGGCATTGGGCTCGACACCGATCACCTGACCCGACCACCCAGCTGCCCAGCGAGTCGACAGCCCGGTCCCGCTGCCGAGGTCGACGACGGTGGTGGGCCAGTAGTCCGGCCGGCCGCCGACGTACGTCGTGATGACATCGGCGAGCACCCGAGGTGGCACGGGACGCACGGCATCGTAGAGATCAGCGAATCCCGAGAACCGGCGAGCGTTCGCGTCGAGGCTCACGCCGTGAGTTAGCGACCGACGTGGTCGCGCATCCGCTTCTGGATCAAAGCCCGCCTCGATTGCAACTCTCGGTAGGTCAGTTGCTCGGTCGAGGCGTCGACCCCGAAGCCGGCCTTGACGCCGTCCATGTTCAGCTCGAGCGTCTTCTGGTCGATGCCCAGTTCACGCCCCAGTTGCTCGCCGTGGCGTTCGGCGAACCACATCGAGATGTTGGCGATCTCCGCGAGGAGGTCGAGATCGGGAGCAAG
>JANMMQ010000316.1:0-15617 GCA_031373465.1 Ilumatobacteraceae bacterium
GGAAGGTGCGATGCACCGCATGGCGCCAGAAGACGTCGAGTTCCACGAGGTCGGATCGGTCGATGCCATTGTCGACATCGTTGGTACGTGCGCGGCATTGGAATCCCTCGATGTCGAGACGATCGTCTGCAGCTCCATCACGGTTGGTGAGGGGACCGTGCTGGCGGCACATGGTCTTCTGCCGAATCCCGCTCCGGCCGTGACCGAGCTGCTCGCCCGCCGCAACGCGCCCAGCCGCGGGGTCGACGACCGCAAGGAGCTGGCAACGCCGACCGGGGTTGCCCTGATGTGCGCGCTGGCCGACGAGTTCGGCCCGATGCCGGCAATCAACGTCTCATCGGTTGGGTACGGCGCAGGCAGCGCAGACATCTCCGGTCGTCCCAACGTCGTTCAGGTCGTGATCGGCGAAGCCGCCTCGCCGACCGTGATGCCGGAGCCCGGCCAGCACGTGCAGCTTTTGGAGACCAACGTCGACGACGCCACCGGAGAGGTGATCGCCCACACGATTGCAACACTGATCGCTGCCGGTGCGCACGACGCATGGGCGTCGCCGATCGTCATGAAGAAGGGGCGGCCTGCCCACACGGTCCACGCGCTGTGCGACCCATCGGCCGCGCCGCTGATCGGAGCGCTGCTGCTGCGCGAGACCGGTTCGTTGGGCCTGCGTGGCACAGAGCTACGCCGCTGGCCGCAGCAACGCACCGAGCGACAAGTGATCGTCGACGGCCACCGGATTCGCGCCAAGGTGGCGCTCGGTCGAGTGAAGGTCGAATACGACGATGCCGCTGCCGCGGCGGCTGCACTCGGTCGCCCGCTGCGCGATGTGTTGGCCCAGGCAACCGCACTCGCAGAACGAGACGTGCAGTGATCCCGGCGTTCGTCGATCAACACTTCGTCGAAGCACATCCCGAAGCCGTGCTGGCCGATGTGCGCTGGTACCTCGACGGCCGCGACGGTCGAACCTCATTCGAGGAAGGTCACATCCCGGGTGCGTTGTGGGTCGATCTGGATCATCAGCTCGCCGCATCAGACCAACCCGACACCGAAGGCCGTCACCCCTTTCCGTCTCCGGCCGCGTTTGCGGACGCAATGAGCTCCCTTGGCGTCGCCAACGACACGTTGGTCATTGCCTATGACGACACCGGCGGACTGACCGCCGGACGTCTCGCTGTGATGCTGCGAATGTTGGGCTGCGATGCAACGGTGTTGGCCGGAGGCCTGAAGGCGTGGAGCGGCCCAGTCGAGACAGGTCCGGCGCGGAGACCAACACCCGTCGAGTTCACCGTCACGCAGTGGCCGCAGGATCAGCTTGCCGATGCGGATGCCGTAGAGCAGATCGTCGCCGCTGGCGGCGCGGCGATCGATGCCAGATCTCGCGAACGATTCGTCGGCGAGGTCCTGCAGATCGACAAGCGCGCCGGCCACATTCCCGGTGCACGTAGTGCCCCTTGGTCGGCCGCGCTCGGGCCCGACGGCATGCCTCGATCGAGCAGCGAGCTCCGCGACCACTACGAGCGACTCGGGGCCGACGATCAACACCAAGTCGTCGCTTACTGCGGGTCCGGTGTCAGCGCGTGCATGAACGTGCTCGCCATGGAACACGCCGGCCTGCCAATCCCGCGGCTGTACGTGGCCAGCTGGTCGGGTTGGTCAGCGGACCCGAACCGTGAGGCCGCGACCGGTGAGTGATACCGCACTCGAGGTTCTCTACGACCTTCGCCGCCGTCGCAAGCGGCACCGCCTCGGAGACATCGAATGGTTCGACGCGGCGTACCGCGTCTATCTCGTCGCCCTGTTCGGTGGCGGAACGGTGCTGTGGATCAGCAGTGCGATCGGTGACGAGACGGTCTCGGCGCATGCAGTTGCCGACGTCGCCAGGAATGGACCGGCGCTCATCGGCATGATCACGACGTTGGCCCTCCTCGCCGGGCTGCGCAGCGGCGCGCAAGGCGGGCCATTGGCACTCGAGGCGCCCGACGTCACCTACGTGATGCTGTCGCCGGTCGACCGCATGCGCGCCTTGCTGCGACCGGTCACTCAACGAGCCCGCAGCGCCGCGTCTCTCGGCGCGGCGTTCGGGGCGATCGTCGGCCAGCTCGCCGGGCGACGCCTCCCGGGCACGCCGGTCGCTTGGGCTGCCAGCGGCGCCGCATTCGGCATCGCCACTGCCCTGCTGTGGGCCGGCGCGGCACTGATCGCCCACGCCATCCGATTGCCGTTGTGGATCGCCACGTCACTCGGCCTGGCCGGCGTTGCCTGGCAGAGCGCTGCATTCGCGTGGTACCTGCCCGGCCCGGCAAACCAGTTCGGGAGCCTGGCGATGTGGGGATGGCGTCAACATCCGGTCGATCTGGCCACGGTTCTGATCGCCGTGATCGTTCTCCTCGTGGGTGTGGGCATGTTGCAACAGACGTCGCTCGACGCACTGGCCCGGCGCAGCAGCCTGGTTGCCCAACTACGTTTCGCAGTGACGATGCAAGACCTGCGCACTGTGATCCTGCTGCGCCGGCAGCTGAATCAGGAACAGACACGCGGGAGACCGTGGCTGCGCGTTCCACGATGGATCACTCATCCCATCGCTCGTCGCGGCATCGCCAGCGTCGCTCGCTTTCCGGCAACACGGCTGGTGCGCATGACAGCATTCGCGGCCATGGCCGGCGTGTTGCAAGCCATGGTCATGCGAGGAACGACGCCCGCCCTGATCGGCACCGCCTTCCTGCTGTTCATCCTGGGTCTGGAGGTAATGGAGCCGCTGTCGCAAGAGGTCGATCAGCCGGATCGCACCGACAGCCTGCCGATCGATCGCGGCGAGTTGCTCGTACGCCACCTGCTGGCCCCGGCCATCGCCCTCATTCCCTTCGCGGTCGTCGCAGCCGTCAGCGCTGTCGCGGTGCTCGGCACGTCACGGGCAATCGTTCCGGCGGCCATCCTCGCCCTGCCGACAGCGCTCGCCGGCGTCGCCGGTGGCGTAGTCAGCATCGTCCGCGACGCTCCGGACCCGACGAAGAACACGCAGCAGACGTTCGTACCGCCGGAGATGGCAGGGATCTCCAGCGCCATGCGCGTCGGGTTGCCGATCCTGGTCAGCGCGATCGCGGCCAGCACCATCCTGCTGGTGCGTCACGCCGAGCGCACCGGCACCTCGACCACCGGCGCCGCCGTGCGCGGAGCCATCGGGGCGACGCTGTTGATCTTCCTCGTCACCTACTGGGTGCGTCGCCGCGATCAGTGGCGACGAAAGTTCCGTCAGTTCATGTCCGACGGGCAGGCCTACACCAAACAGCAACGGAGCACATCGTGACCGTTCTCATTCCCGGGCTGTGCCCGTGACGGAACTTTCGACTCGGCAATTGACCAAGAGCTACGGGGATCGGCCGGCGCTCGAGCCGTTGACGCTGACGATCGAATCCGGCGCGAAGGTCGCGCTGGTGGGTCACAACGGAAGCGGCAAGACGACCTTGATGAAGATGGCGGCCGGGTTGCTGGACCCGACCGGCGGGAACGTGCAGATCGGCCGGCACGCGGCAGGTACCCAGGAGGCGCGGCGACTGCTGTCGTGGCTCAGCGACATGCCGACGTTCTACGACGACCTGTCACTGTGGGAGCACCTCGAGTTCGTCGCCCGTCTGCACGGGGTGACCGAGTGGCAGGACAACGCAGAGGACCTGCTCGACCAGATCGGCCTCACCCCGAGACGCGACGACATCCCGACGACGTTCAGCCGCGGACTGCGGCAGAAGGCTGCGATCACGCTGGCGTTCATCCGCCCGTTCAAGCTGATGTTGGTCGACGAGCCGTTCGTCGGCCTCGACGAACCAGGGAAACAGGCCCTGCTGAGGCTGTTCGACGCAGCCTCGTCGCGGGGAGCAACGCTGCTGATCGCCACACACGAACTGACCTTCGTCAAACAGGTCGGCCGGCTGTTGGCGCTGCGCGACGGAGAGTTGATCTACGACGGCGCGCCCTCCGACACCGACGTGCACACCCTGGTACTGCCAACTTGAGGCTGAACCCGCAGACGGCGTGAGAATGAGTCAGGCGACGTGACGGAAAGCGCGGTCGCGGCACACTACGCTCTCGGTCCATGCAGGAATTCGAATCGATCAGCGCCTCGTCCTACGATCCGTCGGCTCTCGCCACGAAGCTCACCGCCAAGGCTGCGGAGGGTTGGTCGGTCGTAGCCATCGTCCCAACGGGGGGCGATGTCACCGCCTTCGTCACCCGTGAAAAAGAGGGCTCGCAGGATGGCGCCACCGATTCCACCAGCGTCTCCGAGCCCGTCGTTGAAACGAGAGAAGCCGAGCCGGAAACGGTCCCGGACGAGTCATCGCTCGAACTACCCGCCGAAACGCAGCCGGAGCCGGAGCCGGAATCGGCGCCGGACGACATCAGCGAGCCGTCGGGTTGGGCGATCGCTCCCGAGCCGTCGACACCATCGCCGCCCGCGACCACGACGTTCGAACCGACCGGGGTGCAGCCTGCCGTCACCATCGCCCCGGCAACGACCTACGAACCTTCGGCTACGCCGAGTTACGAAGTCGCCCCTGCGGAACCGATACCCGCCGCGGCACCTGCTTCCCCGGAGGCTGCGGCAGCACCAGCGGTTCCAGCCGGTTGGTACGCAGACCCCGCCGGGCGATTCGAGTTGCGCTACTGGGATGGCAGCACCTGGACCGAGCACGTCTCTCGCGCCGGCCAGCAGTTCACCGATCCCCCCGTCGCCTGACACCCGTCAGCCCGCCGCGCCTCACAACTGGGACGGGCAGCGAAGCCTGATCAGCAACCACGATCACTAGCCTCGTTTCGAATGCGCGCCACATCCGTCGGTCACGCCGGCATCTTGATCGACACCCTCGACGGATCGATTCTGTGCGACCCGTGGTTCGTGCCAGCGTTCTTCGGATCCTGGTTCGTATTTCCCCGCAACGATCAACTGTCGGCCGAGTTGATGCAGCGGATCGAAGATCCGACCTATCTGTACATCTCACATCTCCACGCCGATCATCTCGACGAGGTGTGGCTGAGCCAGCACGTCAACCGCGACGCGACCGTGCTGGTCCCCGGCTATCCGACGAAAGAGCTGGAGCGACGCATCCGGGACCTCGGGTTCGACGAGATCATCCGCACGGTTGACGGTGAGGAGCTCGCGCTCGGTCCGAACCTGCGAATTGCGATTCACGTGGAGACGAGCATCACTGATGGCCCGGGTGGCGATTCCGCGCTGGTGGTCAGCGACGGCACCGCGCGTCTCGTCAACCAAAATGACTGCCGCACCGACGATCTCGATGCGCTCCGCGCCCACGGTCCGGTGGACCTGCACTGGCTGCAGTACAGCGGCGCGATCTGGTATCCGATGGTCTACGACGAGCCTCCGAAGCGGATGCGAGAGCTCGTCGATGCCAAAGTCACCAGCCAGTTCGCCAGGGCCATGCGCTACGTCGAAGCCGTCGGGGCACGAGCCGTGGTGCCCAGCGCGGGCCCGCCTGCCTTCCTCGATCCGGAACTGTTCCATCTCAACGTGATCGACGGCGACGAGCTCAGCATCTTTCCCGATCAGCGCAGCTTCATGACCCGCCTCGACACCCGTCGGCATCGCGGGATCCTGGCCATCCCGGGAACGGAGATCGACGTCACTGACGGCTCCGTCACGGTGACGCATCCGATGACAGACGAGGCCGTGGACGCGATCTTCGATCACAAGGCCGAGTACCTGCGCGAATATCAGGCCGACTGGATGCCATGGCTCACCGACATGCACCACAGATGGAAGCCGCCGACCACGGACCTGCTCAACGCCTTGAAGGAGTGGTGGGAACCTCTGCTGGCGATGTGCCCGGCATTGCGAACGGGCATCGGCGACAGCTGCTTGCTGCATGCCGGCGACCTGCCAATCATCATCGATTTTCCCAACGGCGAGGTACGCGAGGCGGCGGGCGAGCCGTATGCCTTCCGGTTCGACATTCAACGCGAGTTGGTGGAGACGGTGGTCGCCCAACGATCAGTCGATTGGAGCAACGCCCTGTTCCTGTCGTGCAGGTTCCGGGCATGGCGCGCGGGCCCGTTCAACGAGTACGTCTACAACTTCTTCAAGTCGCTGTCGCCCGAGCGGATGCGCCGCGCCGAAGCCGAGGCCAGGCGCTACCTCGACCCGCTGCGCAGTGATCTCGCCGGCGAGGAGGTCCGCATCGGCGACTACATCGTCGAGCGTCTGTGCCCGCACCGCCAAGCAGATCTGAGCGTCTTCGGCGAGATCGACGAGGGCGAACTGGTGTGCACGCTCCACGGCTGGCGGTTCGACCTGGAAACCGGTCAGTGCTTCACCTCGGACGATCGAAAGTTACGGATCCGCCGCGCCGACAAGTGATTCAAGTACGTCGAGATCGTGCCGATAAAGGGTCATGGGACGATATCGGGGACTCTTTTTCGGCGTTGATCGCGATCGGCAGAATGTCCTCGATGACTGGCTTTCGCTGATCATGCTGGACGCCGGACAAGAGCTGGATCTGAGCATCATTGACGCTGCCACCGAAGTGGTCGAGACCCTTCGTACCCGCCGGAGCGGACTGCGCGGGTCGTTGCGCCGATTGGGCAACACCCTTGGAGATCTCGGTTGGCCGCTCGAGCAGCTCAACGACTGGCTGTACGCGCTGGCAAACCTGACCAAGCGGTCGCAGCGAGCTGAACTTCGCTCGTTCGAAACCTTGGCCGCGTGTGCGGAGGGCTGGGCCGAGCGGTATGTGCGCGGCGGGCATTCCGGTGTGTGCATCGACGCCGTCACCGGTCTCGGCACACCGACAGTTCTACGGCTCCGTCTGAAAGAGATCTACCAGCACTGCCGTGCGTTCAGGGTGGCTCCGGCCGAGGCCTATTGCTTCGTGATCGTCGACGCCAACACCGACGACCTGGCACCGTTCGAACGCGACGCTGTGATGGTCACAACCGCAGGCGTCGTCGCCGAGGTCTTTCACCACGGTGAGACGATCGTGCGTCATCGCAGCCGCATCATCGTGCTGGCCAGCAACTCGGAGTCGACCCGTCATCGTGCCGAAACGCTGAATCGGGTGTTGCACGACTCGCCCATCACGCGCTCGGCGGATCCCCAGGTCTGGGACGGCGAGCTCCCGGCTTCGAGCATCGAACTGGACAGGCGACTTCGCGACCTCGTCGTCTGATCGTCAGCTGTGAACCCACACCGTGATGTGCAGCGGCATGAGGTTCTGGTCCCAGATGAAGTCCATTGCAGCGGTGCTGAGGCGGACGCAACCGTGTGACGCCGGGTGGTTCGGCACGCTGGTCATACCGTGCACGGCCACACCGCCACGGAAGTACTTGGGGCGGTAGATCTGGCCGAGGTCGCCCTCCCACCAACCTTCCGGTCGCTCCCGCGTCGTGCGGAACAGACCCTCGGGAGTGACAGCATCTCCGGTTTCGATCTTGGTCGGGTCGTTCTTGTTGACCGCCTCGTATGGGATGCCGGTGCCGGTGGAGGTGTTGAACGTCCACCGCGTCTTGCCGTCGACGACGATGAAGAGCAACTGCTTCGCTTTGTCGATCTCGACAAGCGTTCCGGTGTCTGCCGAAGCGTGAGCCTTCTCGACGAAGTTGGCCAAGTAGTCGGCAGTGGTCCGGTTGACGAAGCCGTCCGGCGGCAGGCCGATGTACTTCTGAAAGGCCATGACCGCCTGTTTGGTGGTGAAGCCGTAGTTGCCGTCGGCGCCGCTGTTCCAGAAACCGAGCTGCAGCAACCTTTCCTGAACCACCGCTGTGGCTGCACCGCTGTGACCACCCACCGCCTCGAGTGGCTGCTCGGAGACGCCGGCGATCTCGACGTTGGAGGGCGCGAGGGTCGTCGTTGTGGGTGCCTCGGTGGTTGGCACCTCGGTCGTGGTTGTCGGAGCTTCCGTCGTTGTCGGGGCTTCGGTGGTGGTGGGCGCCTCGGTCGTGGCGGGGGTCGTGGCCACTTCTTCGGAGGTCGGCGCCGGCAAGCCCGACAGCGTGATCGGCGGTGGAATCGACTGAGCCGACGCAGACGACCCGTTCCGCGAGCATGAACCAAGGGCCAGAGCCAAAATAGGGAACACCAGCGGCAAGGATTGGTAAAAGGCTCGCCGATTCATCTGCCCGGGATTTTACTCCATCAACGCGTCAGAACGACGGCAACTCGAACCATACCGTAAGCGCGTATTTCACCCCGTCGGTGAGTTGGGCGGTCTCGTGTGGATGGGTGACCAGCGACGGCCACACCAGCATCTCGCCGACGGCCACAGCCGAGTTGTTCCAAGCTTGCCGAGGGAACACCAGATCAGCACCGGCATATCCATCATTGAGCTTGATTGAGCCGGAGACCTGGGCGACATCGTGATGAATTCGCAGTGACTCCTGCTCGCCCAGCGCGTAGCGGATCACGAAGGCGTCGCGCAGGCCGTAGTAGTCGACATACGGCCAGACCATCTGGAGCTGCGGCCACATGCGCGAACCGAAGTCCTCTTGCACCATCTCGAACAGTCGCGGGCTGATCACCGCCAACGAAACCTCGTGACCAGGCACTGGATCATCCGGGTTGGGCTGGAAAGCCCCGATTGCCTCAGCGGCGCGCACGAGCGTTTCGCAGAACTCCGGTGTCCAGCACGGCACGACCAAGAGATCGGGACCGACGCTCTCGACCCCGATACGTTCGTCGATCGCCCCCTGATAGCCGAGCAATTGCTGCAGATCGTCGAACATCTCCACGATCGTGTCAGAGTTCGCCGGGGGCCAGCTGCCATGGTTCCACCGGGACCCTGTCGAGGTCGAAGCGATCCAAGAGGTCGGGAGCCGTCACTGGTCGCCCACCGATGTCGATGCCCAGGCTCTCGGCCAGGCGCGCACAGACATCGGCGGGTGAAGAGCCGCGCTCGGCCAGGTCTGCGAGGGTGACTGCGCCGTGTCGCTTGGCCAGACGCGATCCATCGGGCGCCAGGACCAGAGGAATGTGGACGTACTCGGGAACCCTCAGCCCGAGCACTCGGTGCAGCAGGATCTGACCCGATGTGGAGGCGAGGAGATCATCGCCTCGCACGACCTCGGTCACTCCCTGCACTGAATCGTCGACAACCACCGCCAGGTTGTATGCGGGCACACCATCGTTGCGCTGCAAGACGAGGTCGTCGACGGGGCCCGATTGCCGGCCGCTGAACCGGTCGTCGAACGACTCTTCGCGGCTGTCGGT
Source organism: Ilumatobacteraceae bacterium (assembly GCA_031373465.1). Taxonomy (GTDB): domain Bacteria; phylum Actinomycetota; class Acidimicrobiia; order Acidimicrobiales; family Ilumatobacteraceae; genus JAENVT01. The sequence goes on from JANMMQ010000316.1 coordinate 9,209, forward strand.
CAGCAGACGAAGGGCCGGCCGGCGACCCGCCTCACGAAGTGCAGTGCGCTCGTCATCGGTCAAATGACGACACGTGCCCGGGTAGGCCCCACCGGGTTCAGCCCCCTGCGGTGCCCGAACCGCCTCGCGGATCTCGCGACGAGTGCAGTAGCACTCGTAGACAAGACCGTCGCCTCGCAAGCGATCGATCGCCTCTTGATAGAGCCCGAAGCGCTCCGATTGGCGAACGACTTCACCATCCCAGTCGAGACCCAGGGCACGTAACGACTCCAGCTGGCCGACCTCGTGTTCCGGCGACGAGGTCATCCGATCGAGATCCTCCATGCGCACGATGAACTCGCCGCCGACGCTCCTGGCAGTGAGCCAGGCAACCAGCGCCGTCCGCAGGTTTCCGAGGTGCAAGGAACCCGTCGGGGACGGAGCAAATCGACCGCGCACGCAGCCATTCTCACCCATGCGAGGGCAAACTCGGCGGCCAAACAAATCGACATTGCAGCTCACGCTGGGACCCGAACCGACCGATAACAGATCACGCAGAATGCGAAGAAGCCAAAGGGGACATGCGTGGCGGAGGCGGAATCGCCAACGAGGGACGATCATGGCGCATGCCTGCAGGAACGGGCTCTTGTTCCTGTCGTCACGAACATCGCCATAGCGCCTTTCTGGCTCCTGCCGTTCACCGTGCTCGTCAGCATCCTGACCAAGAGCGAGAACGACCTGACCCGGCTGAACTGGTGGATGGCAGCGGCCGTGCTGTCGACAGCGCTGATCACCGCCGGCGTGGCCGCATATCGCCATTGGGCCAGAAACGCCAAGCCCATGTCCGAGCGGGTCAAGACGCCAGGCTGGATCGTGGCCCTGCTTCGAGCGGGTCTGCTGGTGATGGGCGTCATGTTCGGCATGACGACATGGGTGGCCACCTCCTCGTCGGTCGAGATGGTCATGCTCTTCGCGGTGTTCCCCACCACCGCCAGCGCCATCGCTGCGATGCTGACGGCCGGACGCCGCGACATGTTCGCCAGCCTGCTGGCCCCGATGGCACTGCTGTCGGCCTACACGTTGTCGACGTCGGCCGACATTCGCCTGCGCGGATTGGCGGTCTTGTGGCTGTTCTATACCGCTGCGCTCACCGTCATCCACGCGACGTTGACCAAAACGGTGCGCACGGCGATCGCGCTACAGAAGACGAGCGAGGACTTGCTCGCGGAGATCGAACGAGACCAGGTCAAGCTGACGGAGACCAACACCCAGCTGGCCATCTCCATCGAGCAATTGACATTCCAAGCGACCCACGATGCCCTGACAGGTCTGCTCAATCGGCGGGGAATGTTCGAGACGCTGGAGATCATGGTCGGCGAAAGCGAGAGCCTGCCGGTTGGTGTGCTGTTCCTGGACCTCGACCGCTTCAAGGCGATCAACGACACGCTCGGTCATCGCGGTGGCGACCACTTCCTGCGGATCGTCTCGGACCGGATCGAGCGGTGCATCAAGTCCAAGGGCGTCGCCGGCCGCATCGGTGGCGACGAGTTCGTGGTCGCGCTCCCCGGCTTCAACGAGCAGTCGACAGTCGCCGTTGCCCACCAACTGCAGGGAATCCTCGGCCAGGCGATTCACGCCGCGGGTCGCGAGCTGCCATCGTCGGTCAGCATCGGCATCTCTCACGCCCCGACTCACGGCACGAACGTCAGTGAGGTGCTCGGCAACGCCAACGTCGCGCTCTACAGAGCCAAGTCAACGGGTCGCAGCAGGGTCACACACTTCGACACAGAACTCGCTCGCGAGAACACCAACCGGATCGACCTCGAGCTGCGCCTGCGACGGGCGATCGACGATGGCGACATCGTGCCGTTCTTCCAGCCGGAACTCGACGCCAGCACCGGCATGATCGTCGGTGCGGAGCTCCTGGCACGATGGGTGCAACCCAATGGCACCGTCGTCCCGGCGCACGAGTTCATGGAGCTCGCCGTACGGGCCGGTCTTCTCGACCGAGTCACCGAGCGAGTGTTCGGTGGCGCCCGCCGACAGATCCGCAGACTCGCCGTCTTGGGTCTCCCCGACGGATTCCGATTCCGTGTCAACCTGGCCCCACACTCGACCGAACGTCCGTGGCGCGACAACCCGATCGATCTGTTGGTGAAGGGTATCGACCCGCATCTCTTGACGGTCGATGTGCGCGAGTCGTTCGTCACCGTCGATCTCCCATCCGCAGCATCGAACCTCGCCGAGTTCCGCGCCCGAGGTGGTCGGGTGTGCCTCGACGATTTCGCTCAGGGTGTGTCGTCGCTGAGCATGCTTCGGCGCCTGCCGCTCGACGAGGTCCGCATCGACCGAATCTCCATCGACACCATCACGACTCATCCCCACGACCGCGCGATCGTGCGCTCCATCATTGCCCTCACGCGCGAGATCGGCCTCGAAGTCACAGCCGATGGCGTCGAGACCGGCGCCCAGGCCGATGCGCTGATCGCCCTCGGTTGCGTGCGCCAGCAGGGGCACCTGTATGCGCCAGCGCTGCCGGAAGAAGCCTTCGAGAACTACCTCCTGCGCCGCCTCGCCGAGCAGTACGTCCAGGCTGCCGACACCCGACCGACCTGGAACACGCACGAACTGACCTGAGCTGGCCGCGTTACGGCCCTGTAGGCCGTGGCATGCTTGACTAGACCGATGTCATCTGACGAGCCACCGCGCCCGGTTCTCCTCACCGACGAGCTACGCGCTCAGCTCAATTCGGTATCGACTGCAACGTTGACGAATCAGCTCCAACGCAAGGGCATACGCTCGACGTTCCTCACCGGGCTGAAGCCGATCAAGCCGGGGCAACGCATGCTGGGCTACGCCCACACGTTGCGATACGTGCCGCTGCGCGAAGACCTCAACCCGCAGTTCACCTCGGGGCAGAACGCACAGCGCCGGGCGATCGAGAGCATGGCTCCGGAGGAAGTGCTGGTGATCGAGGCTCGCGGCCAGCCGGATGCCGGCACGTTCGGCGATGTCTTCGCCCTTCGCGCCCTGCGACGCGGGGCAACCGGCATGATCACGGATGGGGCGGTGCGCGACACACCCGCCGTCGCCGAGCTCGACATCGCCGTGTACCACGGCGCCTCCCACGCAGCGACCTTCGGTCGAACGCACATGCCGCTCGAGCACCAGATCCCGATCGCCTGCGCCGGCGTCACCGTGATGCCAGGAGACATCGTCGTCGGCGACGGTGAGGGCGCTGTTGTCATTCCGCCGTCGCTTGTCGTCGAGCTCGCCGCGGCGTCGGTGCAACAAGAGGCTGAGGAGGCGTGGGCTCTGGAGCGCGTCGATGCGGGTGAGAGCACGGTCGGCGTGTTCCCGGTGTCGAAGGAACGCCGTGCGGAATTCGAAGCGTGGTACACGGAACGAAACGCTGAGGAGAAGGGTCAGTAGCGATGGCGAGGCAATCGATCGAGATCACCAGCTTCACCCACGTCAATCCGATACCGGCCGCTTCGCGCATCGGGCCGTTGCTCGTGTCGAGTGTGATCGCAGCGCGCGACCCCGGCGAAGCCACGGTGCCCGAAACCGCCGAGGCGCAGTACGTCAACCTGTTCCATCACATCGGTCAGATCCTCGAGCAGGCCGGCGCGGAATGGCGCCACGTCGCCCGCATCACGTTCTACGTGCCCGACGTTTCATACCGCGATAGCTGCAACCCGATCTGGATCCAACACTTTCCCGACGCAGAGTCGCGTCCCGCTCGTCACACCCAATTCGTCTCGGGCGCGAAGCTTGCTACCTGCGAGTTCCTTGCCTACATCGACGACTGAGCCTCACAGCCAGGTCAGCGGGCGCGGAACGTCACTTCGCCCAGACCGTTGTTGAACAGCGCGTCGACGTTGTCACCGGCCTGGAATGGGATGGCCTTGATGAACGATCCCGACAGGATGACGTGGCCGGCCTGCGGAGTGACCCCGTATTCGTGAAGCTTGTTGACCAACCAGGCGACGGCATTGATGGGATTGCCCATGACAGCGCGTGCCATGCCGCTCTCCTCGATGTCGCCGTTGATCGACAACGTCGCGCCGATGTTGCGCACGTCGATGTCTTTCAACTTGGTCGGGTTGGCGCCGAGGATCACCAAGCCGCAGGCCGCGGCATCGGAGATGCTGTCGATCAGCGTGTTCGGACCGCGGCCGAGCTGGCGGGTGTCGACGATCTCGATCGCCGGTAGCACGAACTCCGTGGCTCGGATCACGTCGGCGACATTGGCGGCAGGGCCGACGAGCGGTTCCTTGAGCACGAAGGCAAGCTCGACTTCGACCAGTGGCCGGTTCATCGTGCTGCGCGGCACAATGCTGCCTTCCATCACGAACCAGTTGTCGAACATCGTCCCGTAGTCGGGCTCGGTCGCGTTCGTGAGGGCGCGCATCGCCTTCGAGGTGAGACCGATCTTGTGGCCTTTGATCACTCGGCCCGCAGCGACCTTGAGAGAGGTGACCGCTTGCGAGATGCGGTACGCGTCTTCGACGTCGGCTGTTGGATACGTCTCGGAGATCGGGTTGATCGGCGCATTGTCGAGCTCGGCCTGAAACAGAGCCTGCGCTGCGGTTGCTACATCGGATTCGGAGAGGTTGGCCACGGAGCGAACCTAGCCGCCGAATCTGCGGCCGGGTCGGGTCAGGCGCTGCGTCCGAGAGCCGCCAGCAGGCTGGCCTGCGAGTTGCCCTCATCACTGGCGACCCCCGGCTGTGCCGCGCCGAACTCGCCGCTGCCTTGCAGCAGCGAGAGTTGCGGCCGCACGACCTCCCAGCATGCGTCGACGAGACCGGGGTCGATGTCCGTCGGTTGGCCGGTGGCCGACGCCAGGTCCCAGCCGTGGATGAGCACATCGATGAATCGGTGCCCCGCGTAGACCGATCCGGGTACCGGACCGTAGGAGACGGCGCACGGTGCGTCGAGCGCGCCAGGCAGTTCGAACACGCTTGCCGCCGATTCGGCAGACATCTCATACGCCGCGAGTGGGCCGGCGCGCAACATGTCGCCATCGAGTGCTGAACCGACTTCGTCGATCGTGCGGCCACGCGCCAGCGCGGCCGCCCAGAGATTCCCGGCGACGATGTGGTTCAGCAGATCGCGCACGGTCCAGCCCTCACACGGGGTCGGCAGATCCCATTGGTCCTCGCGAATGCCGGCGACGACCGGCCGGACTGATGCAAGCGCTTGGCGGTGAGCTTGGGACACATCTGTAGCGATCATCGGTCAGCCCTTCACGTATGCGAACTTCTCGGAGACCTTGCCGTCGCGAACGCGAAACAGATCCACGCCGCGGATGTGACCGCCATCCCAGCTGTAGCACCAGCGCTCGACGACTCGGTCCCCCACCGAGAACGACTCTTCGACCTCGAACTTGCTCTCGGTGTCGGCGAAGATCGGCCGCCAGGCGAGGCGGATCTCGTCACGCCCCTTGTGCTGGGTGCCATCGGGGGCAGGCCCTGTGGCCTCGAACAGGCAGTCATCGGTGATCATCGTCAACACTTGGTCGAGATCGTGAGCACCCCAAGCAGCCCCGAAGGCCGCGACGACGGACGCTGCATCAGACGTGTCACTCATGGCATCTCTCCTTATCTATTCGGCCATCTATTCAGGCATCTATGTCAGGTCTCGGGTTGGCGTATTCCGAGAATCTTACTTACTAGTAGGTAAGTACGTCAAGCGTGGGCTAACATCGGCGCAGTGAAACTCGGTCAGACCGTCGTCGCGGATACAGCGGAGCGAGCTCTCGACGTTGCCGAACAGCTCGTGCAGGTGCGCGGCTTCAACGGCGTCAGCTACGCCGATGTGGCTGGTGAGCTCGACGTCACGAAGGCGGCTCTCCACTACCACTTCGCCACCAAGGCTGAGCTCGGCGAGGCCTTGATCAACCGGTACACGACCCGGTTCGAAGCGGCGCTCGAGTCGATCGATGAGGGCGGGATCGACGCGCCGTCCAAGATCTCGGCGTACGCGGGCATCTATCTCGATGTGCTGCGTCAACAGCGGATGTGTCTGTGCGGAATGCTGGCGGCCGAGTACCAGACGTTGCCGCTACCGATGCAACAGGCAATCCTGCGGTTCTTCGACATCAACGAGACATGGCTGGAACGCGTGCTGAATGAAGGTCAGCACGCCGGGACGCTGCGACATCGAGGTTCGGCGCGAAGCGCGGCACAAGTGGTGATCAGCACCCTTGAAGGAGCCATGCTGGTCGCCAGGTTGCACGACGACCCGAATCGTCTCGAGGTAGCGACGAAACAACTGCTCGCCGAGCTCGACTGAGAGCTACGGCGCCGGGAGCGTCAAGCCCGGCCGGCGGGTGTCGAGCGGCCCCAACACGATCGGCGTACGGGGAACCGAAACGTCGCACGCTGTGGATATCGCCGTTGCCCGGTTCCTGTAGCCGACTGCT
>JANMMQ010000326.1:0-4110 GCA_031373465.1 Ilumatobacteraceae bacterium
ATCCAGCGAATCACGGATCAGTTGTGGGTGATCGTCGGCGGTCCGGTCCCGCCCAACCCCAGTGAGTTGCTCAGCGGTCGCCGCATGGACGCGTTCGCCGAGGAGCTCGGCAGACGATTCGACTACGTGATCATCGACTCCGCCCCGCTCCTCGCGGTCAGCGACGCCGCGGCCTTGTCGCGACACGTCGATGGCGTGCTGCTGGTCGTGCAGGCCAAGCAGGTGTCGCTGCCCCAACTGCGCGAGAGCCTGGCCACCTTGGAGAGAGTGGGTGCGCCGCTGCTCGGCGTCGTCATGACGCGCGTCAAGGTCGACACCAAGGTCTCCGGTGAGTACGACTACCTGCAGCCCAGTCGCTCGAAGAAGCGGCGGCGGTAGCTCCGCCCCCGATGGACGTCACTGACCTGCTCGTTGTTCGCCATGGGCAATCGGAGTGGAACGTCATCGGGAGGTGGCAGGGCCACGCCGATCCGCCGTTGTCGGAGCTCGGTCGGCGCCAGGCCTACGTCGCTGCGGCTGCAATCGGCGCTGTCGACGGCATCGTCTCCAGCGATCTCCTGAGAGCCGCCGAGACAGCATCGATCATCGCCCAGCAGCTCGGCGTCGGGCCTGTGGTGGTCGACGAACGCCTACGCGAACGTGATGTAGGCCAGTGGACCGGTCTGACGCGTGTCGAGATCGACAAGGGTTGGCCGGGCTGGCTCGAGCAGGCGCGACAACCTGAAGGGTTCGAAGGCGTCGATGCGGTGCTCGCTCGCGTCGTCGAATCGTTCGGCGCGATGCGGACGGCGAGCCCCGGCGGCTCGTTACTGGTGGTCACGCACGGCGGGGTGATCCGCGCCCTCGCCAGGTCGCACGGTCTCGACGATCTTCCGATCGCCAATCTCGCTGGAGTCACACTGCACGTCTCCGAGTCCGGTCACATCGTCGGCGAGCGAATTGCGCTCCTCGATGGTCAGACGTTGACTGTCACCCAGAACGAGGAGCTGTAGCTCGCGCTCAGTCCTCGAGACCGACCTTGCCGGCGAGGACCCCGTCGGCCATGGCGAGAACTTCGGGAAGGACAGTCAGCGTCGGCACATGCACCGTCGTGATGGCTCCTGCCGCACGCTCGGCGACGAACGCGGCGGCGGTGTACCAACGCAACTCGGCGGTGCTCGGCAACGGGTGAATCGAGCCGTAGCCCTCCAGAAAGGACGTGCTGAGTCCGGCGCCGAACAGGCCGGGGTCGAGCAGCCGGTTGGTCATCAGCGAGGCGAGCATGCTGCCCACATCAGCGGACGCGACTCCAGAGCCGCCCTTGTCGAGGTGGATCATGTGCACCTCGTCGCTGTGAAACAGCACGTTGTTGATGTGGACGTCGCCGTGAAGACAGACCGTTGCACCACGAGAGGGCGAAGCCCTGGACAATTTGGCGCCCAGCCGTCGGACAGGTTCAGCCAGATCTGGGCGCGCCTGGGCGACCAGGTCGGCGGCCGCAAGGACATTTCGTTGGTCGTACCGTTGAAAGGTTCCGCGTCCGAAGTCGGTGTGAAGCCAGTGGATGCCGGCAAGTGCGGCGCCGAGATTCGTCATTGCCGGCGATTGGCCAGCTGCGGGCAACTGGGACCAGCGACGACCGCGCATCGCCTCGAGAACGACGATCCGGTCGGGGCGCGCCCAACCGAGTGCGCGAGGTGTGCGGATGCCGTCGAGCAAGACGACCGAGGCAGCGACGTGGTTGATCTGGTCCGCAGCGTCGAGTGCATCGCGATCGAGGTAGGCCTTCGCGAATCCGCAGACCTGACCATGGGCGTCGAGGACACGAACCGTTGCCGACCGTTCAGGTGAATATTCGACTAGTTCGGACTGGTGCCAGGCGACACCACTGCTCTCGCGTACTCGTACAGGAGGGTCGATCAGCGTGGCGAGGTTCCTCAGTTTCCGATCGTTGGGCAGCGTCCACCAGACCGTGTCGGTGTGCTCGTCGTGGGCGATTGCGGCCATGCCGTCGACCGGCAAGGCGTCGGCGACCGCCCGCCGAAATTCCCGGTCACTGGCGGCGAATGTCCTGCCCGTGATCACGAACGGCCGACCATCGCACGAGACGTCGTACACCACGCGGATGAACACCCCGAACTGGTATTCGGCGCGTCGCAGACTGCACTGCTCGATCGATCCCTCGCGATCGAAGATCCGGCTCAGTCGCTCGGCGACGTGGTCGGGGTCGAGCAGCGAGTCCCGCGATGGCAGTGCCGGATCGTCCGTGAGATGGGTTCGGCTGCTGGTGGTGGACATCTCACGTGTCCCTCGAACTCGCCGTGCGTGCCCCTCCGACGATTGCCCCTCGATCGAGCATGATGACCCGGTCTGCGCGCCGCACGGTCGACAGACGGTGAGCGATGATCAGCGTCGTGCGTGACCGGGGCAGGTTGCTCAACGCACTGACGATGAGGTCTTCCGATTCCGTGTCGAGTGCGTTGGTCGGCTCGTCGAGGATGAGGATCGGTGCATCGCGCAGGATCGCTCGTGCGATCGCAATGCGCTGTCGTTGACCGACGGACAGATCGACGCCCGACTGGGAGACGTGAGTGTCGAGTCCGTCGGGGAGGCGACTGGTGAACTCGTCCACCAGGGCGAGCTTCGCGGCGCGCTCGACGGCACTCCACGAAGCGCCGGGATGGCCGGAAGCGATGTTGTCGCGAATGGTGCCGGGTAACAGCACCGTGTCCTGCAGGACCATCGAAACCTGTCTGCGCAGAGAGGCCAACGAGAACTCGCGAATGTCGTGATCGTCGATCATCACCTTGCCGGCGTCGGGTTCGATCAGCCGAGGAACGAGGGCGGCGAGAGTCGATTTACCCGCACCCGTCGGACCAGCCAACGCGACGGTCTCGCCGGCAGCGACGTCGAAGGAGACGGCTCGCAACACCGGCTCGCGCCCGTACGAGAACGTCACCTCGTCGAACCGTATGTGGCCCCTGAACGGCGGAGCGGTGACCGCGTTGGGTGGCTCCTCGATGTCGGGCTCGGTGGCGAGAAGCTCTTCGACCCGTTCTGCCGCAGCGGTATCTCGGGTGAAGATGGTCGTCAGTCTGGAAAGGGCCTTGACCGGCGTGTACAGCGAACCGACGTAGGTCAAGAAGATCAACAGCATGCCGAGCTTCATATGTCCGTCGGCGACCCGGTCTGCCCCGACCCACAACACGATCAACATCGACACGAGTCCGACCGCGTCGACCGTCGGACCGAACCGGGCCTGCAGCCGGACGGCCTCGACGCCGGCGTTGAGGCTGTCGTCCGACAACTCCTCGAAGCGGCCGGATTGGTGCCGCTCGAGCGTGAACGCCTGCACCAGCCCGATTGCCCCGAGGCTCTCCGTCGCCAGCGAAGCCACATCTGCGTCGGCTCGCTGAACCCGTTGCGACGCCTGGCGGAGTGAGCGTCGCGAACGATGGATCGCCCAGGCGAGAAGTGGTGCGGTGGTAAGGGTCAACAGCGTGAGAGTGGGATCGATCGTGAGCATCACGGCCAACATCCCGAGAGCGAGAAGGACGTTCGGTAAGAGGTTCCCCAGCATCTGGACCAAGAGGTCCTGGGTGTGATCGACGTCGGCCGTCACGTGTGCGGTGAGGTCCCGCACCTGGTGGTTCCTGTGGTAGGAGAGCGACAGCCGGTGCAGGTGGTTGAACGTCCGCCCGCGGATGTCGTTGGCCACGTGCAGGCCAGCGGACGACAACAGCCGCGTCGACCAGTACTCGAACAGGGCGCCAGTTGCGACGATCCCCGCCAAGCTGCCGACAGCGACGAACAGGTCACTTCGAATCGAAGTGCTACCTCGCGGTGCCCCGGTGAGCGCATTGTCGACCAGCCACCCGAGCGGCCAAGGCTCAGCGAGCCTCGTGACCACCTGAAGCACGGTGAGGACGCAGCCGGCGACCAGCGCCGGCCAGTAGCGGCGAACTTGGGCGGCCATCAGCGGACGAACGACTCTCGCCGAGCCGCGCCCGAGCGCGTTCGTCGTCAGGTTTTCGGTCGCTAACGTGGCCACTGAAGCAAGCCCTCTCTCGTCAGAGGTAGCGTGGCTGAACTTCTTGACGCGTCCTACTGGACGTTGGTACTAGCACCCTG
>JANMMQ010000365.1:0-2171 GCA_031373465.1 Ilumatobacteraceae bacterium
GGCGTTCGACTACACGACCGACGAGACGCCGCTGCAGATGAAGCTCGACATGGCCAGGCAGTGCTGGGACGAGGCTCGCCACGTCGAGATCAGCCTGCGGCTCGGTGAGCACATGGGCACCGAGATCGGCGAGTTCAGCGAGGCGGTGACACTGTTCGAGGCCGCGTGCCATGCGGATCCGGTGTTCAGGCTCGCCGGCGTCAACCGGGCGCTCGAAGGGCTGGCGATCGATGTCTTCACGACGATGCGCGACTTCGCCGGTGAGATGAACGATCCGGTGCTGTACTTCTGCGAGGACTGGATGCTGGCCGACGAAGTGACCCACGTGAAGATGGGCAGCAACTGGCTACGTGAGCTGACCAAGGACGACAAGGATCGCCAGACGAGAGCGTTGGACTTCCAGCGCACGGTCGACAGCTTGTTCAACTTCCGCGGGACACGCGGCGAAGGCCACGACGCGGCGATCCGTCTGGCGCGCAAGTTCCGCGAGATGGCCGGGTTCGACAAGGAAGAGATCGACGAGATCGCCGACATGTCCCAGGCTCAGCGCCTCGACCACGCGGCGATGGCTGCTTACTGACTGCTGCGGAGCTCGGCGACCAGTTCCCCGTTTTCGACGACGTGCTTGCCGTCGAGGGCTACCGTGCAATGTCTCATCGGCAGGTCGAAGTGGCCCGCGGTGAATCGACCGGCCACCTCGTTTGCACCGGTCGAGTAGAGGAAGTTGCCGGCGACAGCGCGTGCCTCTGTGCCCCAGGTCTCGCGGCGGTCGTACAGCTCGACGGTCTCCCACCGCGCCGCCTCGTTCATGCCCCAGCCGACGTGGCTGGTGGCATAACTGGCCCGATCGCCAAATGACGCGAGGTAGGAGCGGAACAGCTGCGCATCGACACCGTCTCCGCCGACCTTTGTGATGTGGTCGTCGATGATGGTGAGCTCGATCGGAGATTCGACAATGCGATTGAAGGTGAGGTTGATGTCGCCCGCTGCCATGACCAGCGTGCCATTGACGCTGTTCGCGGCCGGGAAGGCGATCACCAGTCCGCCGGGCCAATGAGCGATCGACCCTGGCCCGGAGGTCGTCCCAATCGAACCGGCGGTGAACGCGCCGCGAAGCTCGATCGTCAGATCTGTGCCCGCCTCACTGGTGACCCGCATCTGTTCCGCTCGCCGTAACCACTGAAGGGCGACGTCGACGCGGCGCGGCAGGTCGGCATCCCACCCGAGTCGCTCGAAGATGTCGGGGTGCTCGTTCGAGATCATCAGCACTCGCGCTCCGCCGCCGAGAATGGCGCCGAGCTCCGGTGCGTGCAGCAGGCCTTCGACCGTGCAGTCGATCACCAGCCCGGCGCTGGACAGTGCCGCGACGACAGCGGCATTGCCCGCAATCGCCTGGGAGGCGCCGGTGGAGCGAATGGGAACGGACTGTGTCGCGCTTGGTGTCGGGACCACGACGTCGAAGACCCGACCGCCGAGCGACTGGGCGGCGAGCCTCGCCGTCTCGACGAGCACCGGGCGGCTTTGCGCTTCGCTCAGGATCGCTATCACCTCGCCGTCGCTCAGATGGCAACGGGCGAAGTGGGCTGCGAAAGCAGCGACGTAGCGCCACTCCGTCATAGCTGGGTGCTCCCAATCGTGTTCCGGTGCATCTGCTCTTCCAGCAGTTGGTTGACGGCCTCGGGTGCCTCGACGTTGAGGAGATGTCCGGCATCCGGCACCACGGCGAGTCGTGCGTGCGGGATGAGGTCGGCCAGCGCGTACCCGTAGGCGACGGGTGTCTCGTCGTCGAGCTCGCCGACTGCGCACAGCGTCGGCGCGCCGATCTCAGGCAACAGCGCCCGGCTGTCGTGAGTGACGAGACAGTCGATCGATTGCCGCATCGCCTGCCCGGGCACCCGCGCCATCGCCGCGCGTTGACCCTCGAGCGCTTCCGGGGAGATGTTCGGTCCGGCGATCGCGGTCAGCACGTCGAGCGCGAAGTCCGCGGGCTCGAGGCCTGCGTCCAGTGGCGCCAGGCGGGCTGCACGCCACTCATCGGGTTTGGTGCCGTCGAGGCCGAACGCCGGACTGGTCGACAACAAGGTCAGGCTGGCCAGCCGCGACGGCGAGCGCGCAGCAACGTACTGGGCGATCATTCCTCCGAACGAGATGCCGGCGAGGTGAACGACTTC
>JANMMQ010000378.1:0-3153 GCA_031373465.1 Ilumatobacteraceae bacterium
CAGGTTGATCGGTCATTGCAGGTGCACTCCGAGATCACCCAGATGCTGTCGACCACCACCAACAGCCTGCGCGAGGCGTTGGCCAGCTCCAACGCTCGCGGCCAGTGGGGCGAGCGCATGGCGGAAGACGTGCTGCGCCTCGCCGGCTTCCACGAAGGTGTCAACTACCACAAGCGCACTGCTGTGGTCGGCGAAGGGCACGGCATCCCCGACTTCACGTTCCTGCTGCCGAAGGGGCACGTGTTGTTCATGGACGTGAAGTTCCCGATGGCGGCATACCTCAAGTATCTCGACGCGTCCACAGAGGCCGAGCGCTCCGCTCATCGGGCCACCTTCGTACGCGACGTGCGCGCCAGGGTCCGCGAACTGGCACGGCGCGAGTACGCCTCCACCGACGATCGATCGACGGTCGACAACGTGCTGCTGTTCGTTCCGAACGAAACGGTCAGTGCCTTCATCCACGAGAGCGACGGCGGGCTGATCGAAGAGGCCATGGCGTCCAAGGTCGTCATCTGCTCGCCCCTCACACTGTTTGCCTTCCTCGGCGTCATCCGCCAGGCCTTCGACAACTTCGTCATCGAAGAGACCAGCCAGGAGATTCTGCAACTGCTCGGCAAGTTCGGCCAGCAATGGGGCAAGTACACCGAATCGATCGACAAGGTGAAGCGCCAGTTCGAGACGCTGAACCGGTCGTTCGACGAGCTGGCCACGACCCGGCGGCGGGCCCTCGAGCGGCCACTCAACGCCATCGAAGACCTACGCCGTAAACAACAGCTGCCGATCGACGGCCAACTGTTCGGTGTCGACGAGACCGACGAGCTCGACAACGTGCGCGAACTGGGCGCCTGACGCGCCAGACTCTCCCCGTGAGTCAGATGGCGTTCGACATCGATCTCGACGACGGCGGTGTTCCGACCTACTCCGTCGGCGAACTGGCCGAGGCGATCAACTCGGCGCTGCGTCGACGGTTCACCGACGGGGTGTGGGTGCGCGGTGAGATCCAGGGCTGGAGCGAGCGCGGCGCCCATGCGTACTTCCGTCTCGTCGAGGAGAGTGACGAAGGCAAGGCGGCGCTCAACGTGCAGTTCTTCGCTAACTCACGCATGCGTCTGCGACCGATCCTCACCAAGAATCGCTTGCGCCTCGGCGACGGATTGAAGGTGCGCATCTTTGGTCACCTCGACTACTTCGCACCATCCGGGCAACTCGGTTTGAAGATGAGCGGACTCGATCCGCGGTTCACGCTCGGCGAGATGGCCATGGAGCGCGACGAAGTCGTTCGCCGCCTGGTCGCCAGCGGGTTGTTCGACGCCAACCGGCGCACGAGCATGCCGGCAGCACCGCTACGCGTCGGGGTGGTCACCAGCACCGCCAGTGCTGCATGGGGCGACTTCACCCACGAGCTGGATCGCAGTGGGCTGGCATTTCGCCTGCGGGTGATCGACGTGCGCGTGCAGGGCGAATGGGCGGTCGACATGGTCTGTGCCGCACTGCGCACACTGACCAGCCACGATGACCTCGATGTGGTCGTGCTGATCCGCGGCGGCGGCTCCAAGACCGATCTCGCCACCTTCGACCACGAGTCGATTGCACTGACAATCGCAACGTCGCCGATGCCGGTGTTCACCGGTCTCGGCCACGAGATCGACCGCAGCGTCGCCGATGAGGTGGCTCACAGTTCGCTGAAAACTCCGACAGCATGTGCAGCCGCGCTGGTCGAGCACGTGTACGCCTTCCAGACCGAGGTCGAAGGAGTCTGGTCAGCGATCGATCGGCGTGCCAACCGCTCGCTGCTCGATGCCACCGCCTCCCTGGCCACCATCGCCCATGGCATTCGCCGGGCCACCGTCTCGGCTGTCGAGCGCAGCGACGATCGCCTCGGCCACCGACGCCAGCGGCTCGGCGCCGTCGCCACTCGCGCTCTCGAACGGTCGAACGACCGGCTGCTGACAGTCCGCGCCTCGCTTCGACGAGTGCCCGCACGACTCGAGCCCGAGCTACGGCACATCGACGCGGTCGCTGCGCGGGTTCGGCTGCTGGATCCGGTGCACACCATGGCCCGGGGCTGGAGCATCACCCGCACCGACGACGGGTCAAACGTCCGCAGCGCAGAAGAACTTGAAGCAGGCGCGACCATCACCACCACGTTCGCCCGGGGCACCGCCCGCAGCCGCGTCGAGGAGACCAGCACATGAGTGAGCCGATTGCCACGGGATACGCCGCCGCGCTGGCCGAACTGGAGACCATTCTCAGCGAACTGGAACGGGCGGATGTGGATGTCGACGTGCTGGCCACACGGGTCAAGCGCGCCGCTGAGCTGATCGGATTCTGTCGGGATCGGATCGGAAACGCTCGGCTGCACATCGAGCAAGTGGTCGCCGATTTGGGCGACGACCCGAATTGAAAACCCGATCCGCCGTGGTACTTTTTTGACCATGTCAGCTACATCATCGATCTCCACCGATGTCGCGATCGCTGCCAAGCGTGATCTCGCTGCAGCATTTCGCGCCGCGGCTTTCTACGGCTTCAACGAGGGCATCGACAATCACCTCTCGCTGGCCCTACCCGGTCACGACGACCTGTTCTTGCTGAACCGGTACGGACCCCATTGGTCGGAGATCACCGAGGACGACATCTTGACGATCGATCTCGAAGGCCGCGTCGTCGACGGTGAAGGCGAGTGGGAGACCTCGGCGTTCATGATCCATCGTGGCTGTCACCAGGCGCGGCCATCTGCGCGAGCCGTGTTCCACACCCACATGCCGTATGCCACCGCGCTCTCGCTGACGGTCGGCGGATTCGACAGCAAGCTCAGCCAGAACTCCATGCTCTTCCACAAACGGGTCGCGACCCTGGCTTATGGCGGTCTTGTCGACGCTGCTGAAGAGGGCCGTAAGTTCGGTGAGGTCATCGGCGACGACATCTCCGTCGTCATGCTTGCCAACCACGGCGTGATGGTGATCGGCACAGACGTTGCGGACGCGTGGCACAAGCTGTACTTCTTCGAGCGAGCGTGCCAGGTTCAGGTCTTGGCGCATTCGACGGGTCAACCACTGATCCGGGTCAGCGATGCAATCGCCGAGCACACCGCCGCGCAATGGCTCAAAGAAGCGCCGAAGTGTGACATCGAGTTCGCCGCAGTTCAGCGCGTTG
>JANMMQ010000422.1:0-9293 GCA_031373465.1 Ilumatobacteraceae bacterium
CGTCGTGATCGTGCCGGCGATGCCGACGCGGTGGATTCGCCGGCGAGCGAGAGGCGTTGGTGATGCAGCAACCGTCTCGGCGGCGGGGTCGTCGAGCGCGAACCCGAGGCCCGCGGTCGAGGTTACGAACGCGAGCGCGTAGATCTCCGCAAGGTTGTGGCCGGTGCTCATGCGGGCGATGATCGCGCCCACGGCTATCAGCCCGCCGATGATCGTCGGCACCGTTGGGGTGCCGCGCACATGTAGTGCCGATGCTCGCGCCTCGCGGATCTCGACGGGTTCCGACATCGTCACGGGCATGCGACGAGCCCAGCGGGTATGGCTGAGCGAACGCCGGCCGGTACGACGCCGAGCTCCGTCATCAGATCCTCGGTCGTGGCCGATGCATCGCTCCACTGCTGCCATTCGGCCCACAGGGTGTCGCGTACGAGCGTCGCGTCAAGCGTGAGCATCGTCTGTGCGGCGGCGATGTCGGTGGCGGACCACAGCACGGGGGGAGTGGCGTCACTGACCCAGATGTACCCGTCGATCCACTCGGCGGGGACGCCCGAGTCGCTGTGGGCGTCTCCGAGTCCGCTCCAGGTGCCACTGACGAACCGCTTGGCGTCGTCGCCTGTCATTCCTTGTGCGGCGACCCAGAGCGCGACGATCCCTCTCGCCTGGCCGCCGGCCCAGCACGGTGCCTCGCCTGCCGGTACCGAGGCAAGGCCGACCGACCAGAGACCGAGCGCCAGCCGATTGATCAGGTTCGACTCCGTTCCATCGACTGCCACCCCGTTCCAAGTGGAGCGATCCGCACTCCACGACGCGGCGAGAGCTTCGACGTCGAGCCGATCGCGCACGGCCGGGTCGAGCCGATCGAGGCGAGGTTCGTGCCAGACGATAGCGAATCCGTCGGCGCGCCGTTGCGGCGCCACGGCAGCGAACGGAGCGGTGAGCTCTCGAGTCCACACCTTGGTGATGTCGGCGTAGTCGCGATACGCGCACAGCGTCAATCCGTCCGTGGTCCGACATGACGAGTGCGCGACGGGATCGGAGATCATCGCGGCGATCTGCCCGGCATCACCGTCGGTCATTGAACGCGTCTGGACGTAGCCGGTCACGCCGGCAAGACAGACAGCACCGACACCGAGGAGGAGCGTCAACTGGTCACGTCGCTGCCTGGCCACCGCCACGACCGCGACAACGAGTCCGAGCGAGAGCAGGTAAGCGGCGTGCCACCAGCTGGGGCGGATCGCGAAGGCCAGGTCATGATCGGGGTAGCGCGGCCAGATCGACAACTGACGGGTGAGGCTCCAGTGGTGGCCGCCGATGGCCCCGATTGCGGATCCGCCGAACGCCAGCACGACCAGTGCGGCGAGGGCGACCAGCGGATTCGGTAGCCACCTCGCCAACGCGACAGCGAGCGACCCGGCGCAGAACACGAGTACGAAGCTGACCACGATGTCGCCGATGCTCGCCGCGTCGATCGCGCCGAAGTGGTCGGTCAGGAACCTGCCGCTGGCAAACGTTGCCGCGACGAACACGATCTGGACGACCAACGCCAACCACACGGATCCCAGATGCCCGACGACACGAGTCGTGGCGGTGGCCGGCAGTGAACCGAACAGCTCCTCGGTCCCTTCGCGTTTGGCGCGCAACGACGCGAGGTTCATCGCCACCAACGTCATCCCTGCGAACGGGAGAGCGAACACGGGCAACAGGGCCAGCCAGTACCGCCACGAGTTCCGCGCGCCGAGGTTGTCCGAAGCCCACACGAGACCGAAGACCACGAGGATCGCGATCGCCATGAAGATCCCGACGATGAACACCTCGTTGCGCAGCAACTGACGACCCTCGAACCGGGCCAGCTGCACGCCGGCCGCACGTTGGGTCCCGGAACGCGCATGTCGCGTGGCGGAGTCGCGCGCTGCCACGGCTGTGGTTTGAGCCGGCTGCCAGTCGTCGGTATCGGTGCGGTTGCTGCCGCGATGCGTGAACGCGTACGCGATCCCGAACACAACGGCACCGAGGACGATCATCTCCATGACGACTCCTGCAATGCCGTTGCTCCGACGAGCAACAGGTATCCGTCCTCGACCCGGGGTTCGTCGAGATGAGCATTCGGCTGTGGTTCGCCGACATGGCGGACCATTCCGTCACCGGTCATCCACGCCAGCTGAGCAGATGGGTCTCGTGTGTCGGCTAGCCACACCCGCCCGGCTGCAAGACCGGCCAAGCCCGCGGGGGTGCCGTCGTAGCGGATGACGCCACCGTGCATCACGACCACGCGCTGGCACAATGCAGCGACGTCGTCGGTTTGATGCGTCGAGAGCACCACGGTGGTCCCATTCGCAGCGGTTGACAACAGCTCACGGAACCGAAGCCGTTGCTCCGGATCGAGACCAGCCGTCGGCTCGTCGAGGACGAGAAGCTCGGGTGACCCCAGCAACGCCTGCGCGATCGCCACCCGTCGACGCATCCCACCCGACAGCTGCCGAATCCGTTTGTGCATCACGGACGTCAGACCGACCATGTCGAGCTCCCGGCGGACTTCGTCATGTCGCGCTCGCCGATCAGTGATCAGCTTCAGCACCCCCACATAGTCGACGAAATCGAACGCCGAGAACTGTCGATGGAAGCCGGGCTCCTGAGGCACGTAGCCCAGCCGCCGGCGTATCAGCTCGCGAGCCGGGGCGTTCGTAGTCGGGTGACCCAGCAACTCGACCTCACCGCTGTCGGGTGCCAGCACCGTCGCCATCATGCGCAGCAGGGTGGTCTTGCCGGCACCGTTCGGGCCGAGCAGCCCGGTGATCCCTGCACCGATCGACAGGGTCACATCGTCGACAGCGACCGTGCGCCCATAGCGTTTGGTAACACCCTCGAGCAATACACCAGCAGCTGTCATCGTCGAGTCATTCATCGTCTTCCTCCGCTTATGATCATCAGGTCGAAACAGGTCTTCCGGGTTGCAACGATCGCCACCCCGATCACGGCGACAAGGGCGAGAGTGGTCTGCCCCGCCGAATGGAACATCAACGACCTGTCCACGAAATCGCCTGCCCGATCGCGGTCGATCAGCACGACCAACGCCACCAACCACCCCAGACCAGCAATGGCCCCGGCACGTTCCGGCGATGTCACGGTCGACAACGCGAGAGTGATCGCGACCAACGCGAACGATGGCAGCACCCACCCGAACACGGCCCAACCACTAGCGGGTGCGACGAGCGCGGCGACTGCCAAAATCGGCATGGTGGTCGCGATCACAGTCAATGTGCGCAGCAGTGTCAGCCGCAGGCCACTCATCGGCGCAGCCACGCCGATCTCGTGGGTCGGGTCCAAGGCCGGCCCATACGCGGTCGCGACACCGGCGACCGGCAACAGGGGAGCGATCACGAGCAACAGCCACGGACCATCCGCCTCAATGCGGGCAGCCGCGACTGCGAAGGCGGCCACCAACACCACCGCGGCTAGCCACGCGAGGCGCAGCGACGGTGTCGTCGCCAGGAGCTTGGCTGCGTCGGGGCGAACTCGCATCGCACCGAGCAATCGCTCGGTGATCGAACGTGTGGGTCGATCGACCCGCTCAAGTAGTCCCTCCCACACGGACTGCTGGTTCACGCGTCCGTCTCGGGCCGAGATGGCCACGTTCGCGAGTTCGGCGCGGCAACTGGCGCAACTCATCAGGTGCGCCTCGATCGATGCGGCCGTCGAAGCAGTCACCGACAACTCGCAGTAGCCGATCAACAGCTGTTCGTCGATATGGGTCAGGTTCACATCAATGCTCCTCGAAGTTGGATGCGGGCCCGCATCATCCGTGTCTTCACCGTGCCGGCAGGAATCCCCAATAGGCGCGCCGCCTCCCGCGTGGTGAGCCCATCGAGGATCGTGGCCTGGACCACAGCACGCAGCTCCACCGGCAAGCTGTCGATCGCACCGGCGAGGTCACCGTGGGCGACGCCGAACAACACCACGTCTTCCGCGGTCGTCAATGTCGTCGCCTCCGACACCCGGTTCGAGACCGGCGACCAACGCGACCGATGACGCAAGACACCGATCAAACGACGGATCGCGATCCCCCACATCCACGCGGTCGGCTCGCCAGCTCCGCTCCACCGCCCGGCGCTGCGCCACACCGCCACAAACGTGTCCTGCACCGCCTCGGAAACCACATCGGGATCCGAGCAGCGGTGTCGAAGCCTTGCCGTCAACCACGGCTGATGGCGCACGTACAACTCGCGCAACGCTCCCCGGTCGCCATTGGCGATCGCGGCAACCAGCTCCGCATCACTCGACGACGACGGATCAACACTCACGCCCACACAGTCGCGCAACCACGGCACAACGGTTCACGAGGTGCTGCAGTCCCCCCTCCTGCCCGGCGATCTGGTTGGTCGTACTCGCTCCGCGGCGCAGTTGTGGATCGCTACGAAATAGTCGAATACGCGCGCCGTATGTCCAGCCCCGTCCGGCTGACCTTCCATTTCGAGTTCACCGCCAACGACCACATCGCCGCCCTCGGCATTCAACCGTAGGCAAGTCAGCCCAAGTAGCGGTTGCGGGATCTCTTCACGTCGTACATTGCGGTGTCCGCCGCGGTCAGTAGCGCGGCGAGGTCGCGGCCAACGGTTCGCGTGTCCGCGTGGCCCATGCTTGCTGGGCAGTACACCGCAACCGTGTCCGAGATCGCGATCGGCTCGCACAGGGTGCGGTTGATGCGGGCGATCATCGCCTTGGGGTCGAGATCGCCGAGTTCGTAGACGATCACGAACTCATCGCCTCCGACGCGCGCGACAACGTCCGCAGTCCGCATGATCGACAGCAGTCTGCGCGCCGTCTCGCGCAGCACCACGTCGCCGACGTCGTGGCCGTAGGTGTCATTCACCGACTTGAAGTCGTCGAGATCGATGAACACAACGGCGACCGGCAGCCCGTCGCGTTCGGTGCGAGCCAGCGCCGCTTCGAGCAGTTCATTGAGCAGATCACGATTGGCCAAACCGGTCAAAGGGTCGCGTAACGCCCGGGCGACGAGATTCTCCTGCAGGCTGCGCAACTCGGTCACGTCGCGGCTGACGCCCTGGAGCCCGCCGGGGATCGGGGTTGTGCGCATTTCGATGATTGCAATCGAACCGTCCGCGCGGCGGCATCGAAAGTCGTGGTGGTCAGGCATCGCTGTGCCTTCGATCGCGCGGGTGATGAGCGCGTTGTCTTCGTCGTCGTCAATGATGCCGAGCAGGCAGCTGAGGTCCCCGAGAAAAAATGACGGCGAGTAGCCGAGGATCTTCTCGACGGATGGGCTGACGTAGTCGAAATGGGGATACGGATACGAGTAGAAGCGCCAGACGATGTCGGCGGAGTTGTCGGCGAGGTCGCGGAAGCGGGACTCGCTGTCCGCCAGCCTCACCTCGGCAATGTGGCGCGCCGTCACGTCGCGACCAACCCCCAGCACTTCAGCGCCGTCGGCACTCGGCAGATAGGTGTCAACCCATTCGACCCATCGTCCGGGCGCATTGGGAGCAGGACGGGCCCGATCATCGACAGCGATCGGATTGTCCGGACTGAGCCGACGGAGCTGCACTTCGAGGTCGGACATGGCGGCTGGCGAGAGCATTTCACCCATGGCGCGCCCGATGACGTCGGCGGGATCGAGGCTGTGCCCGTTGGCCCATGCCGCGTTGCAGTAGACGATCGTCAAGTCAGGCAGCCGGAAACGAATGACGCGCTCGGGCAGTACGTCAATCATGTCCTTGTGATAGTCCTCGTTCACCGACACTGCCACGTCTGTCATACCTCGGATCCATCCCCCTGGGCGATCGTTGTCTCGCGCGAGATGATTCCCGTGTCAGTTTATCGGCAGATATCCGTCAGACTGAAGCGTCCGGTTCGCCCAGTCGTAGGCGTCGTGGCGTCGAGCCACTCCATGGTCCAAGTGAGATTGTCCTCGTCGCGACCGCGGGGAGTGAGGTCGAGGGTTGCGGACCGCGTCACGACCGCCGAAGGAGGCACGGACTGAGGCCGGCTTGATCAGCCGATCATGTGGACGACATCTTTGACGAGCAGGATCCCAAGCATGCAGACCACGCCGAAAGCAACCGTCGAGAAGTGCCAACGCCATTTATGGTCTGCAGCAAAGAATCGCCGGATCGAGAAGATGTCGCAGGTGATGGCGAGCGTGCCGATCACGATGCTGATCACGACGCCCGTGTCGGTGACGAGGCCGAGAGCCGGAAGCACGAACGGGAACACCAGATAGGTCAGGGTGCAGCGAATGGTCGAGATGACCATCGATCGACGGAACGCGTTGACAGCTTGGCGAGGGGATACACCGCTCGGCCGTTCGCGAATTCGCAGCACCTTGCGAACGACCATGTCAGCGTGTGACCGTTGTACAACCGGCGCGGCGTGAGCGTATGGGCAGCCAACCGCTGGAGCTGATGCCGGGCTCAACACAAGAACAGGCGGGCCTGCGTCGTCCAACAGTGAACTCGATTTCGCCTGCACGGCCGTCCCTCCGTCCCAACCACTGCCAGCCGCGCCGACGCCCGACACGACCGCGTGATCGTTCCACGCAGAGTGCGCACTAGCAATAGGCCGATCGACCTACTTCGTCGACGAGCGCTTCGTGCGGGGATTCCTCCTCAGGACATCCAGAGCAGGAGGTACACCCCTGCTGTCATCGAGCGTCGCCCTGGGCGTCGCTGCGCTCATCGGATGATCGTAGATCAGGTTCCAGTTGCCCGGTCCGGCGGGCTGTCTCATCTTGCGCAGAGTTGGGTATGCGCTCAGAGGTGTTGCTCCCGACGGTGTTCAGCAGTGCATGGGCCAGTGGCGTCAGCGGGTACCTCGCGGTGCTGCAACTCGGCGTGCTGGGACGGTTCTTTGGTGCTGACAACGTGCCGGACGCGCTCACCCGCACCGACGTGATGGTGGCCGCTGCCGTGCTGTACGCGATCGAGTTCGTGACCGACAAGATCCCCTACGTCGACAACATGTGGGACGCGATCCACACGGTGATACGCCCCACGATCGGCGCGGTGCTCGGCTTACTCGTCGCTGGAGACGCTGACACGCTCGGGCAGGCGGTCGCGGCCACCGCCGGAGGTCTCACCGCCCTCGCCAGCCATCTGTGTAAGGCCACAGCAAGGTTGGTGATCAACCTGTCCCCGGAACCCGTCACGAACATCACAGCGAGCCTCGGGGAAGATCTGTCCGTCGCGTCGGTCATCGCGCTCGTCGTCGTCACGCCGTGGACGGCTGCCGCCGTCGCTGCGTTGCTGCTCGCCGCGAGTGTGTACGTGGTCTGGCGCGTGCACCGGCGGATCCGCAGCGCGCTCGCACAGTTTCGCGCCCATCGCTTGCAACCGTGAGCTGTACAGTCACGTGCGTGAGTGTGGAGTCTGAAGATGAACGGCCTCATACGGACGACCTCATAGCGTTGCTCACGGCGTTGCGCGACGATCTCGAAAACAGTGCTACCTCGCTTCGAGCGGGTGCGAACGTGCCGAGCGGTGGCATTTCGTTCGGTAAACGGGTGGGTGAGGGCACAAGTATCGCCATCGAGCGGTTTGCTGACGTCGCGATTCACGACCAGATCATTCAACAACTGGCGGCAGTAGACGGCGCGCTGCTTCGACTTGCGGCGGGAAACTATGGCGTTTGCGAGGTGTGTCGGCACCGCATCGCACCCGAGAGGCTGGAGGCCATCCCGTGGGCGGCGACCTGCGTCTCGTGTGCGTAGCTGGACTGCAGCTCGATCCTCAGGGTGCTGGTGGCTGCTCCTGCGGTGGCGAGGAGTCGGTCGACGCTCCGATTTCCTCCGCTTCGTCTTCGAGATCTTCCGCAACTCCCGCGGGAGTGCTCTGCTTCTTGGGATCAGCTTCGTCGGACGAGGGTTGGTTGGGATGAGTACTCACAACTGGTCCGGTACCCGGAACCGACGCCAAGCAAACCGCCGATCTCGGCGATATGCCGGCCGGCTTGATCAGTCGTCGTAGGCGTCGTGGCGACGAAGCCACTCCGTCGTCCAAGCGAGGTTGTCCTCGTCGCGTCCCCTGGGTGCCAGGTCGAGCAACTGATAGGCGGGGTTGATCGGGTCGAGTCCTCGCGAGTAGGTCGAGTAGGTGTGGAAAATGTCCCCTGACTCGTGCATGGCGAACGCACTGAGTCCCGGGGCTTCTTCGGGTGGATAGTCGAGATGGACGAAGTTGTAGTCGCCGCCACTCTCGCACTGCTCCGGGGTGAACGACACGCCGAAGTTGAAGTTGAAGTCGCTCGGTGCGGACGAGAACCATGGGAACGACCACCGCATCCGAGCTTTGTACGCATCGAGCCTGGAGTACGGGGCTCGTGAGACACAGACGAAACTCGCGTCGCGGTGGGCGAGATGCACCCCGGCTCCATCGAAGCCATCGGCCCAGAACGAACAGCTCGGGCAGCCCTCGTCCCAGTCGGGACCGAACATGAAGTGGTAGAGAGCAGCACGCCGACGCAGCCCGCTCCGCGGAAGAAGTGCGTCGACGGCGTCGGACTCGGAAACTGGGCACGATCGACGACCAGGGTTCGCCAACCGGCCGCGCCCAGTAGAGCCGCCAACGTCGACCCCGCGACCCGCGCGCCCACGATGACGACATCAACCTCTCGAGCCGAGGCCACGCCAGGAGCCTATACGCCGTGCGCATCGACAAGATCGACCTCACGGCACGAAGGTGCGTAGCGAAATCGCGAACCACGTACGAGTGTCGAGACGGAACGGGATGAGATCGCGGGTTTCGGATCGATGGGGTTCAGATTCGGTCATCGGGTGTCGCTCTGGCACGAGGCGTAAAGGGCGTCATACACGAACGAGGCACGCTCCAGGAGTCGGTAGTCGCTAGTGGGGACGTAGAGGACCTCGGCGTCGGGATCGATGAAGCGCTTGATCAACCAGGGGCAGGCGATGCGGTCGGTCTTCGGGCGTTCTCGGGTGACCCATTTCATGCTGGTGCTCCTTTGTTTTGTAGTCGTGCTTCTGCGGGTCTCGTCCGAGAGCAGGCCCGCGTCGCTGTTCGTAGGAACATCAAGGATCTTCGCGGCAAGGAGGGCAACGGGCGGACCCGATCTAGGTTTTGTTTCGTGGCAGAGAATGGCCGACACGCGACGCAGCGGAACGGATGGGCGTGGTGTGCACTCGCCGCCGTGCTGTTCGGCGCCGCAACTCCGGCGACGAAACTGGTGGTCGACCACGTCGGCGCAGTCACACTGGCCGGTCTGCTGTACCTCGGTGCCGCTGGCGCGGTCGCACCATTCGCACTCCGCGAGCGACGATCGACGGC
>JANMMQ010000445.1:0-17138 GCA_031373465.1 Ilumatobacteraceae bacterium
GCGTATGCCGACGAGACCGGCCGCCCGCATCACACCCGGATCGCTGACGCGTTCGTCGAGGTCTGCACGGCCTACAACGCCGGAGCGGTCAGCGGCGGGCGGGAGCGCCCGAAGGTATTGATCACGGTCCCGTTCGAGACCGTTGTCGAGCGCGGCGCGGCACGCGGCGTGATCATCGACGTCAATGCCACCGTGTCGGGTGACGCCGTTCGCCGGCTGTGCTGCGACGCGGAGCTCAACCGTGTGGTCACCCGGGGCCGGTCGACGATTCTCGATTTCGGCACGACCACCCGGTTTGCATCCGACGCCCAGTATTACGCAATGGTCGCCCGCGACGGCGGTTGCCGATGGCCAGGATGCGACCGGCCGCCTGGATGGTGCCAAGCGCACCACATCGACGAAGTAGTCCGCGACGACGGACCGACCGACTTGTACATGATGGCGTTGTTCTGCTTGACCCATCACCACTTCGTGCATCAAGCGGGATGGGAGCTCATCGGCGACGCCGAAAACCTGTGCATCCGAAAACCCGACGGCATCTTGCTGCCTGCACCCTGCACCGGACCAGCGTTCACCAATCCCTCGCAACAACTCCAACTGGTATCACCATGAGCCGACTCGCTGCCTACACACGGCTGACGAGATGGGCGCAGGCAGCTCCAAGCGAGAGAGATCGGGCTGCCGTAAGGTTGTCGGATCGCCGCCGCCCTCGCGCTCGTCCCCCTGGCCTACCTTCTCGGCACGTTTCCCAGTGCCGTCATGGTGGCTCGATCCCGCGGAGTCGACATCCTGTCCCAGGGCTCCGGAAATCCGGGGGCCTCGAACGTGGCTCGCGTCCTCGGGTCGAAGTGGGGAGCACTGGTCTTCTTGCTCGACGCGCTGAAAGGCACGTTGCCGGCAGTCGCCGGGCTGATCGTCGACAGCCGACCCGGCGCGTACGTGCTGGTCTCGGCGGCGGTGTTGGGGCACATGTTCCCCATCACGCGCCGGTTCCGCGGTGGCAAGGGTGTGGCCACGATGGGCGGGGCGATGCTGGCCCTTCATCCACTCACATCGCTCGTGCTCCTGGCGGTCTGGCTGCTGGCTCGCAAGATCACGGGGAAGGCGTCGTTGGCGTCGCTGTTGATCACCGTCGGACTACCGGTCGGCATCGCCATATCCGGCGCGCCTGCCTGGGAGATCGTGTCTGTCGTTGCCCTCTGCGCACTGGTGCTCGTGCGCCACGTCGACAACATCAAGCGGCTGATCGGCCGGCGCGAGCTCTCTGCCAGCAGTCGATGAGAACAACGGCATGATGAGCTTGACGAGCCCGCTTCCGGTCGGCTCCGTTCAGGCACCGAGCCGCGTGATGTTCGGCCCGCATGTCACCAACCTCGGCAGCGACGATCGTCGGTTCACACCGCGCCACACGGCGTACTACGCCAGGCGTGCACAGGGCGGTTGCGGCATCGTCGTGACGGAGGGGGCGAGTGTGCACGACAGCGATTGGCCATACGAGCGGGCGCCCCTCGCCCGGCGCTGCGAGCAGGGCTGGAACGAAATCGTCAATGCGTGTCATGCGCACCAGACCTTGGTCATCGCGTCGCTCGACCACGCCGGCGGTCAAGGCAGCAGTGCCTACAGCCAGCTGCCGCTGTGGGCGCCGTCGAGAGTGCCTGAAGTGAACAGCCGCGAGACGCCGAAATGGATGGAGGCGGTCGACATCGATGCTGTCATCTCCGGATTCGCCGCTGCCGCAGAGACAGCCGCACGCGCCGGGTGCGACGGGGTCGAGATCAACGCAGGGCAGCACAGCCTGGTACGCCAGTTCATGTCCGGCTTGACGAATCATCGAGACGATGAGTGGGGCCACGACAAGTTGCTGTTCGCACGTCGAGCGATCGCCGCTGTGCGCCAACACTCCCCGATTGTCGGCCTCCGGCTCTGCTGCGACGAGCTCGCGCCCTGGGCCGGCATGACACCCGACCTCGCACCGCAGACAGCGGCGGCCCTTGCCGGCGCGGGCATTGACTACGTGGTCGTGGTGCGCGGCTCGATCTACTCCGCAGAGAAGACTCGGCCCGACTTCCACGAGCCGCCCGGTTTCAACATCGACGTTTGTCGTGCTGTGAAGGCTGCGCTGCCGCAGACGTTGGTCTTCCTGCAGGGTTCGGTCATCGACCCTGGGCAGGCGGAGTGGGCGATCGAAAACGGTGTCTGCGATGCGGTGGAGATGACCCGCTCTCAGATCGCCGATCCCGACCTGGTCGGCAAGCTTCGATCGGACCGTGCCGCCACCGTCCGACCGTGCATTCTCTGCAACCAGACATGCCAGGTCCGCGACGTGCGCAATCCAATCGTCAGTTGCGTCGGCGAACCGTCCTCAGGCCGCGAGACCGAAGATCCGAATTGGTATTCACCCACAGTCGAGCCGCGCGATGTCGCGGTCGTCGGCGGCGGAGTGGCCGGCTTGGAGACCGCTCGGGTGGCCGCCATCCGTGGGCATCGAGTCACCGTCATCGAACGCTCGCATCTTCTCGGTGGCATCACCGCGATCGCCGGGCCCGGCGCTCCCCTTGCTGAATGGTTGGAAGCGGAATGCCGGAGGCACGGTGTCGAGATCCTCGTCGGTTCCGAGTCGATACCCGAGGCTGGCGTGATCGTGCAATGTACGGGATCGCAGCAGGGCAAGCGGGACTACGAAGTCGAGGATCCATCGATGGTGATCGACATTGTCGATGTGCGCCGCGGCACCGGTCTCCCACCGGGGCCGATCGCAGTGTTCGATCCGATTGGTGGCCCGATCGCAGTAGCGCTGGCCGAGGAGTTGAGCGAGCGAGCGATCCTCATCACGCAGGATCACATCGCCGGCAACGAGTTGTCCCGCACCGGTGACCTCGCGCCCGCAAACGTTCGCCTGGCCCAGCGCGGGGTCACGATCGAGCGGCGTACGTTGCTGAGAACGGTTCGGTCTGGCCAGGTCGAAGTCGAAGACCGGTTCACCGGCGTGCGCCGCACGATCGTGTGTTCCGCGCTCGTCGATTGCGGCTTCCGGCTGCCTGCTGACCCGATCGTGCGGGCCGATCTGCAGGCAGGCGATTGTGTCGCGCCGCGCACCATCTACGAGGCCGTTCTGGAGGGCCGTCGCGCCGCACTTGCCATCGATGCGTCAATGCGTGCGACTGGAACAGACGGCTTCTCCGAATAACCTCGACCCCGCATGACTTCAACTCGCCGGTCGGACCGCGCCCGTGTCCGACCAGCCGCCGTCCTGTGGGACATGGATGGCACCCTCGTCGACACCGAGCCGTACTGGATCGACTGCGAGTTCGAGCTCGTCAAGGCGCACGGCGGCAAATGGACCATGGACGACGCCCATGCGATCGTCGGCAAGGATCTGCACGAATCGGGTCGCTACATCCGCGATCACGGGGGTGTCGACCTGCCGGTCGAGGAGATCGTCAATCAGCTCCTCGACGGTGTGATCGCCCGAGTGCGAAAGGAAATCCCGTGGCGACCAGGGGCGCGCGACCTGCTCGCGGAACTTCGCGCGGAGAAGATCCCATGCGCGCTGGTCACCATGTCGTGGCGAAGGTTGGCCGACGCCATCGTCGCCGAACTCCCGCGTGGGTCGTTCGCGGCAATGATCGTGGGGGACGAGGTGCGCCGCGGAAAACCGCACCCCGAGCCCTACCTCGCCGCTGCCAGGGCACTATCGGTGCCACCGCGCCAATGCGTGGCTCTGGAGGACTCGCCCACCGGCGTCCGCTCGGCGAGTGCCGCAGGTTGCGAAGTGATCGTGATCCCGCACATCGTCGAAGTGCCGGCAAAGCGCGGTCAGCGCCGCGTCAGCTCCTTGTCGGAGCTCCACGCCGACAACCTCATGTCACCAGACAAGCGACGACGTGGCGTGGCGTTGGGTGCAGCAGCTGTGCTCTTGGTTGTAGCGGGCGTGGCCGCTGTGGCGATCCGTCATGACTCGCCCCCGCCACCCCCGATCGACATTCCCATCGATGCCTGGGCTCCGTACTTCGCATTACCCGACGCCCAGCAGAGCTTGTCGACCAACGGCCGCATGCTGCGCCAGGTCTCACCGTTCTGGTACTCCACGCACGATGCCACGACGATCAGCGTCAGCGGTGATCTGGCACTCCAGACCACGAGCGATTTCGTGGCGACGGTACGCTCCGCCGGCGCCAAGGTGGTGCCCTCGATCATCGATGGTATGGCCGCTGGCGGCATGGCTGCGCTTCTGGCTGATCCGGCCCAACGAGCCGCGCATGTCGCTGCCATCGCCGACCTGGCTGCGGCAAACAACTACGACGGGATCGACATCGACTACGAGCAGTTCGCATTCGCCGACAACCGGGCCTCGTGGTCGACGACGCGGCCGCTGTGGATCGACTTCGTGACGGAGCTCGGTGCGCGACTACATGCGGACGGCCGAACCCTCTCCGTCAGCGTTCCGCACATCAAGGATGGCCGCCGTACCAACGACAGTGGCTACTGGGTCTACGACTACGCCGCCATGGCGCCGCACGTCGATCAGATCAGGATCATGGCCTACGACTACTCGACCGCCAAGGCAGGACCGATCGCGCCATTGTCGTTCGTGAAGCAGGCGATCTCCGCCGCCAAGAAAGCTGTCGGCGACGACAGCAAGCTGGTGCTGGGCGTTGCGCTGTACGGATACAACTGGCCGATCGCTACGGTTGGCACCTGTTCAGCCGAACCAGAAGGTAAAACCAGCGTGAGCCAACGAAACGTCGATGAGTTGATCGCCAAGCGCACGGCGACGCCCGTGCACGATCCGGTCACCGGTGAGTCCTCATTCACCTATCAGCTGCCAGCGGCCGATGGTTCGTGCACGCAGACGCGTGAGGTGCACTACGTCGATGCGCAGGGCGCGCGCGACCGCGTCGACCTCGCCCGTCGCGAGCGGCTTGGAGGTGTTTCGTTGTGGGCTCTCGGCTTCGATTCTCCTGCCACGTGGCAGAGCATCGGACAACTTGCCCGCGTTCCTGGATCGACCACGTCGGTGGCAGCGCCATGACGACGTACGGCGTGATGTTCCGCCGCGAGTGGCCCGCTGATCAGATCATCGACTACGCCCGCCAGGTCGAGGCCCACGATCTCGACGAGATGTGGGTCGTCGAAGACCTCAGCTTCCACGGCGGCTTCACGCAAGCCACTGCGGCATTGGCCGGCACGTCGCGCATCACTGTCGGCATCGGCATCGCTCCGGCGGTCGTTCGCAACGTCGCATACACCGCGATGGAGATCGCCACACTCGCCCAGATGTTCCCCGGTCGCTTCCACATGGGCTTTGGCCACGGCGTCGATTTCTGGATCGAACAGGTGGGTGCGGTTCCTCCGTCATGGTTGGCCTCGTTGCGTGAAGTCGTGGTTGCAACCGGTCAGCTGCTCGAGGGCCAGACGGTGACGACGAACGGACAACATGTCCGCCTCGACGCGGTTCAACTCGCTCATCCCGCGCAGGTCGTTCCGCCGATCTCGCTTGGCGTCCGCGGTCCGAAGTCGATGGCCCTCGCCGCCGACGTCCGGGCCGGAATCATCTTCGCCGAGTGGTCGGGTCCGCGATATCTCCAACAGGTCCGCTCCCGGATCGGCGAGCGACCGAAGTTCACCGCATTCGTCCAAGCCAGCGCCGACGTGCCAGCGCTCGAAGCCATGATGGCGGAGAAGATGGCACTACCCCGATTTGCCAGCCAACTGGCTGCGTACGGGGACGAAGAAGTTCCGCTCAACGAACTCGTCATCGCCGGCGATCCGGCCACGTGGGTCGAACAGGCTCAACGGTGGGTCGCCGCCGGAGCCAGCAGCGTCGTCTTCTGCCCATTGCCCACCGATCCCGTGGAGTTGCCACTATGACCACCGATTCAGATCAACGTACGCGTCTCGCCACGCGACGGGCCGAGTTGACGGCTCAATACCTCGCACCTCGCACCGAACGACCTGTCAGCACAGCACGCGGCGTTCACCACGTCGCGCTGATCAGCAGCGACGTCGAGCGCACGGTGCAGTTCTTCCAGGGCGTGCTCGGGTTTCCCCTGATCGAGATGTTCGAGAACCGCGACTACGACGGCTCGACACATTTCTTCTTCGACATCGGCAACGGCAACACGCTCGCCTACTTCGACCTTCCCGGCCTCGACCTCGGTCCGTACCAAGAAGTGCTCGGTGGCCACCACCATCTGGCGATCTCCGTCGAGCCGTCCACATGGCAGCAGTTGAAAGACCGCCTCGAGACCGAGCACATCGAGTACGCCCACGTCGATGGCTCGTCGTTGTACTTCCGCGGACCCGATGGTGAGCGCTTGGAACTGATCAGCGATCCACTGTTGGAGATGTACGGCAAGGCGGTCGGATGAGCTGTTCTCGGCTGTTTTGGCCGGTCGATCTGGAATAGTTGTGGTCGCAACTATGTTGCACCGACCATGACTAGTTCTGCCCGTATCGCTATCCAACGAGCCGACCAGCGGTTCCACACCGACATCGACTGGCTCGACTCGAAGCACTCGTTCAACTTCGGCGGCCACTATCGCGAAGGCGAAGGTGGGCACGGCCTGCTGCTCGTCAACAACGACGACAAGGTTGCCGCAGGCGGTGGCTTCGGGACCCACGCCCACAGAGACATGGAGATCGTCACCTGGGTCCTGTCCGGCAAGCTCGAACATCATGACAGCGAAGGCAACGACGGCGTGTTGTATCCCGGCCTCGCCCAACGGATGTCGGCCGGGCGCGGCATTCGCCACAGCGAGATGAACGCCAGCGACACCGAGCCAGTCCACTTCGTGCAGATGTGGGTCCTGCCCGACACCGCCGGCGTGGATCCGGGGTACGAGCAACGCGACATCAACGAGGCACTGGCCACCGGTCAGCTCGTGCCGATCGCCTCGGGCAAGGGCCACGAGGGTACTGTCACGATTCATCAACGCGATGCCGTGCTGTGGGGTGCTCGGCTACCTGCCGGCACGACAGCCGATCTGCCCAGCGACGAACACGTGCATGTCTTCGTCGCGTTGGGCGACGGCTCCCTCAGCGACGGCACGGCGATGGCCGCGGGCGACGCTGCGCGGATCACCGGCCGCGACGACCTGCAGTTCACAGCGGGTCAGGAAGGCGCTGAGCTCCTGGTCTGGGCTACTGCGTGACCGCGTCAACGGCCGGCTAGTAACTGCTGGCAAAGCGTGTCGGCAAACCACGCTTCGAATGCTGCCGGTGTCCACCCGCGCTCGCCCACCAACAGGAGCCACATGTCGGGGTGGTTGAGACTCCACAAGATGTCGGCGGCCTCGACAGGACCGAGCCCGTTGCGCAGCGCACCGCGTTCGTGCAGCACCTTGCTGATCGCGCTCTGGTTCTCGTAGAAGTCCGTCTGGATCAGCCGCCACAGCGCGGCGCTGTCGGCGTCGACTACGGCGGCGCTGCGGATCACCCGCAACAGCGCGCCGATGCGAACCTTTACGGCACAGGCGCCCGATGCCAGAAGTCGCAACTGCTTGTCGGGGTTGCGCTCCTCGAGCACAGACCGGTACCACGCCCGCTGAGCCACGGGGGCGTCGTCGGTGTCACCCTTCAGCAGCAGGTCCCACAGTGAGCGCAGCAATCCCGCTTTCGTGGTGAACGCGCTGTAGACGGTCTTCAAGGCGACGCTGGCTTCCGCAGCGATGTCATCCATGGTGGTGGCCACGTAACCGTCGCGCTGGAAGAGCACCTGGGCAGCATCGAGGATGGCCCGTCGAGTCCCGAGCGCCTGTTGCTTGCGGCGCTCGGAGTTGTACGGGCGCTTGGCGGGAGGCGCATCTGCCACTTGACAAGGCTACACAGATATTCAATACTCGTTACGTGTACTTAATTAATTCCTAGGAGGATCCATGAGCATTCCGACGATCGACGAAGTACGGGGACACGTGCACGGCATGTGGGCGGGCGTTGCCCACCACTGGGCCGACTACGCCGACGAGGTCGACCAACGGGGCCTCGCCATCACAGAAGTCATGCTGAGCAGCGTCGATCTGCGGTCAGGCGATCGCGTGCTCGAGCTGGCCTGCGGCCCCGGTGGTGCGGGTTTGGCCGCCGCCGAGCGAGTCGGCCCCGACGGAGCGGTGCTGCTTTCCGATGTCGTTCCCGAGATGGCGGCGATCGCGGCCGAGCGAGCCGCACGGCGCGGATTGGTCAACGTCCGCACCGCGACACGTGACCTCGAGGCGATCGATGAAGCCGATTGCTCGTTCGACGTCGTGATCTGCCGCGATGGCTTGATGTTCGCAGTCGAGCCCGAGCGGGCCGTCGCCGAGATCCATCGGGTGTTGCGGCCAGGCGGCCGAGCCACGCTCGCCGTGTGGGGCCCACAAGCCGAGAACCCGTGGCTCGGCGTCATCTTCGATGCCGTCACCGCGGTCACAGGCTTTCGGGTACCACCTCCGGGGATGCCAGGTCCCTTCGCGTTGGATGACGAGGTGCGCCTTCGCGAGTTGTTCGAGGCAGCAGGTTTCGACGACGTTCAGATCGACCGATTGCCGGCACCGCTTCGGTCGCCGTCGTTCGAAGCGTGGTGGGTCAGGACAAAGGCCATCGCCGGGCCTGTCTCGGCACTGCTCGCCAGACTCGACGACAAATCGGCGCTCGATCTCGAGACCCAGCTTCGTGCAGCAGTCGCTTCGTACACGACCTCTTCGGGGCTCGACCTGCCCGGCCTCGCCTTGCTCATCTCCGCTCGTCGGCCGTGAAGGCGACAGTTAAGTTGGGTGGGTGAAGGAATCCGAATTTCTGCGCTCCGTGGCCGAGCGGGCCATCGACTATCGAGAGGGTCTCGTCGACTCTCGGGTCACACCGACGGCGACTCCTGAAGCCTTGCGCGCCGCGCTCGGTGGACCGACTCCCGAGCACCCGGTGGACTCGGCCGATGTCATCGGATGGCCGACATCGTCGAGGCCGGCGGTCTCATGGGCATGGGCTCCGGGCGCTTCTTCGGGTTTGTGATCGGTGGTGCCGTGCCTGCGGCTCTCGCCGCGGATTGGCTCGTGACGGCCTGGGATCAGAACACAGGCCTCTTCGCGCCCAGCCCGGCAACATTGCAGCTAGTCCGGCCGTTGCACCAGCCGACGCCTGACCGGGAACAGGTCGGCGCCGAGTTTGCGCCGAATCGTTCCCCAGATGCCACCTTGCAACAACAGGGCGACGGCAATGGCGATGATGCCCATGGAGATGAAATAGACCGTTTGGTGATCCTTGAAGCGCTCGCGCAACACGTAGTACAGCACTGCGCCGATGACTGGACCTTCGATGGTGCCGATGCCGCCGATCACGACGATGAAGATGATCGGGGCGGTCCATTGCACGACGCTGAATGCTCCGCCCGTGCCTGCCGGCTGCACGCGCAGTTGCTGGAGGTAATACGTCGCTCCGGCAAGACCTGTCCAGAACGCAGCGAGGATCCAGACCAGGAATCGCGTGCGGTAGACGTTTGCTCCGAGGCCACGCGCCCCGTCCTCGCTATCGCGGATCGCCTGCATCTGCAGACCGAGCCTCGAACGCAGCACGAGGTACGTCAACAGGACTGCCCCGGCCCCGACGACGAGCGCGAACCAGTAGCTGTTGTCCTGGCGAGTTGCCAAGGCGTGGCCTTTGACGTTCAGCGATGCGCCGTTACCCGCGCCGAGGCTCTTCTGCAGGATGACGATCAGGCTGACCGCCTCGGCCAGCACCCAGGTCCCGATCGCGAAGTAGCTCCCGCGCAGACGGAAGGCGATCAGGCCTATCGGGATCGACAGCACGGCGGCGACCAACGCCGAGAAAAACACGGACCAGTACAGGTTCTGGTGATGGACGTTGACGAAAGCGATCATCGAGTACGCGCCGAGGCCGACGAAGGCTTGTTGACCGACCGACACGACACCGGCAAAGCCGGCGAGCAGGTTCCACATCACTGCGAGAGCCATCAGCGTCAGCAGTTCCACCATCTTGCGTTGCAGTGAGATCGAACCCCACGACGGGAGGAAGGCGAGAACCACAACCGCCACGATTGCGACGACGGCGAACACCCTGCTGGCCAACGTGCCACGGACAACGCGCGTCGTCATCGGGACTGCACCTTGCCGAACATGCCAGTCGGCCGGAACACCAGCACCGCGAGGAACACGAAGTGGCCGAACAGCTCTCCCCATTGCGGATTGATCTGTCGTCCGATCGCCTGGGCGACGCCCAGCGTGACGCCTCCGGCCAGGGTTCCCCACAGCGAGCCGAGACCGCCGATGATGACCGCCTCGAACGCGTAGATCAGCCGCGCCGGGCCGACGAACGGATCGAAGGACGAACGTGCGCCGAACAGCACACCGGCCAGGGCGACTGTCGCGATCGCCAGCGCCATGGCCACGGCGAACACACGCTTGATGTCGATGCCCATGAGTCGAGCCGCGTCCGGATCATCGGACGTTGCCCGAAACGCCCGCCCGAGCTTGGTGCGCTTCAAGAAGAGGGCCAGTGAGCTGAGCACGACGACTGCCGTGATGAACGTCAACAACGGAAGCCAGCCGATCCCGATCGTGTCGTTGACCTTGATCGTCGACGTCTTCAGTCGTCCGACGTTGAGGCCCCGGGTGTCGGCCGTGTACTTCTCGAGCAACGCGTTCTGGATGACGATCCCTAGGCCGAATGTGGCAACGATCTGAAAGGCGGGGTCGACCCCGACGACTCGATCGAAGATGATGAGTTGCAGGAGGTAACCCACCACGAAAGCAGCAGGAAGCACGATCAACAGCGCTACGAGTGGGTTGATCTTCAGCGACGTCGAGATCGACAGGGTCATGAAGGCGGCGAAGATCGCCAGGTCTCCGTGGGCCAGGTTGACCAGGCGCATCACACCGAACGACAACGACAGGCCGGTCGCGAACAGCGCGTACAGGCCGCCGAGCAAGACCCCCTGGATGATTGCGTTCGTCCAGACCATCAGTGACTCCGCCGCGACATTCCGAAGTAGGCCTCGGTGATCTGCTCCTTGGAGACATCGCCGGGCGTGCCGCTCAACGAGATCCGACCTTCGAGCAGACAGTAGAAGCGGTCGGCAACCGCCAAGGCCTGGTTGACGTCTTGCTCCACGATCAACACCGTCGTGCCCTCGGCCTTGATGATCGGCACCGCCTCGTACACCTGGCGGACCACGATCGGTGCGAGCCCCAGCGACACTTCGTCGAGCAGCAACAGCCGAGGGTTGGACATCAGCGCCCTCGCGATTGCCAACGTTTGGCGTTCGCCACCGGAGAGCCCCTCACCGCTTCGATTCAACAACCGCATCAGCAACGGGAACGCCTCGAGCACGCGCTGCTTCGTCCACGGGCCGGGGCGACCCACGTCGCCACCGATCACGATGTTCTCCTCGACCGTCAACGAGTCGAAGATTCGCCTGCCCTCGGGGACCAGGGCGATGCCTTGCGCCACACGCTTGTGCGCCGGCGTGTGGCCGATCGAGACGCCGTCATACGAGATGTCGCCTCGCCACGGCCGCACCAACCCGACGATCGCCTTCAGCAGCGTCGATTTCCCTGCCCCGTTGGCGCCGATGATCGACACGGTCTCGGCCTCGGCCACGTGAAGATCGATGCTGAACAAAGCCTGGAAGTCGCCGTAGCCGCCGTCGACCTTGTCGAGCGCGAGCAGCGACTCGGTCACAGGTCACCGCCGAGATCGTCGCCGAGGTACACAGAGCGCACCTCGTCGCTGGCCATCACCGCCTCGGGATCACCTTCGATCAGCTTTCTGCCGGCGTCGACCGCCATCATCCGGTCGACGACACGCAGCAGGGCGTGAACGATGTGCTCGATCCAGACGATCGACACACCGGTGGTGCGAATCTCCTTGATCGTCTCGACGAGCTCGAGGACCTCTGCCTCGGTGAGCCCACCGGCGATCTCGTCGAGCAGCAACAGACGAGGCTGCGTTGCCAGCGCCCTGGCGAGCTCGAGTCGCTTGCGGTCGAGCAGCGTCAGTGACCCGGCTATCACATTGGCCTTGCCCAGCATGCCCGTCTGCTCGAGCGCGGCGACCGCCGCATCGTCGCGCGTGCCTTGCAATCGACCGGTGGTGCCGAACGTCGAGCCAACCAGGACGTTCTCGAAAACCGTCAGCCCCTCGAACGGGCGCGGGATCTGTGCGGTCCGACCCACGCCGCGGTGGCAACGCACATGGGCAGGCAACTTCGTCAGGTCCTGGCCACCCATGCTGACGCTGCCGTGATCCGGACGCAGGTCGCCGGCGACGAGGTTGAGCAGCGTCGTCTTGCCGGCTCCGTTGGGACCGACTATGCCGAGGGCCTCACCCTCGGCAACGTCGAACGAGAAGTCCTGTACCACCCGAAGCGCGCCGAAGCGCTTCGACAGATCGACGACTTCCAGCAATGCCCCCACGGAGTGGTTTGCAATCAGGCCAGAGGCTTCAGTGTGCCGTTGACCGGGATCTCGGGCGACTGCGTGTTGTTGACGACCAAGAGCTCGAACGGGAACTTGCCTCCGCTCTGCTTCTGCCACTGGCCGCCGACCAACGAGGTCGGGCTGATGTTCTTCGGCAGTCCGTTCTTGCCGTACGCAATCGGGCCGACCATGGTGTCGAGCTGCGTTGCCTTCGCAGCATCAGCGATCGCTTGCTTGTCGGTGCTGCCGGCACGCGACAAGACGTCGAAACACACTTCGAAGAGTGCGTGCACGAAGCCGACGAACTGGGTCCACTGCTTACCCGTGGAGGCCTCGTACTTGTCGGACAGATCCTTCGACGTCTCGCCCGTCAGAGAGCTGCTGAACGGATGGTTCGGCGTCCACCACACCTCACTGGCCAGGCCGTCGCCGATGTCGCCGAGTGCCTCGACAGCCGACGAGAACAACACAGCCTTGGCCATTGTGACCAGCTTCGGGTTGAAACCCTGCTGCTTGGCCTGTGTCCAGAACGTGGCGAAATCGGGTGGGATCGGGATGCCGGCAACGATCTCGACGCCGCCGTCCTTCATCTGGCCGATCACGCTGGAGAAGTCGTCGCTCAACGTCTGGAAACGACCCGGGTCGACCAGCTTGTAACCCAATGCTGCGACGCCGGCAGGGAACCCTGTCTTGGCGTCGGCCAGCGCATTGCCGTCGGGATCATTGGGGCACAGCAGACCGACGGTCTTGTCTGTCTCTACCGACTTCCACAAGTCGCCGAAGACCGCAACCAACTGATCGGCGCCCCAGAAGAAGTGGTAGGTCCAGTCGAATCCCACGGCAGGGTCGCCACTGCGGCCGAAGAAGTAGGGCTGCCACGGCGCCAGAGTCGAGAGGCACGGTACGCCGTTGGCCTCGCACTGGTCGGCGACCGGGTTGATCATCTCCGGCGTCGCGATAGCCAGCATCACGTCAACGGCATCGTCGGTGATCAGCGCGCCGGCGCGCGACGCCGCCGTGTCGGAGTTGGACTCGACGTCTTTCTGGATGATGTTGACCTTGTACGACTTGTCGCCGAGCATCAGACCGTCGGCGGCGAGCTTGTTGATGGCGTCGACGATGAATGGATTCGCCTCGCCGAAGCCGGCCAGTGCGCCGGTCAGCGGGGCGGTGAAGCCGATCTTGATCTCTCCATCGGCGCCGCCGCCGCCGAACTTGGCAGCATTTGTCGTACCACCGGCGGACGGGGTCGAGGTGTTGACCACCGCAGTCTCGGTCGGCGATGGCGCCGAGGTGTTGGCCGGCGCGCCCGTCGTACCGCTGGTCGAAGCGGCAGTTGTTCCTGCCGGTGCGTTGGTGGCACTGCCACTGTTCTTGTCACTGCCGCAAGCCGCAAGGATCGCGGCCGCTGCCGCTCCGCCGCCGAGCGCCAAGATGTGGCGACGGCTGTAGATCGGCCGGGCGAGCCAGGTCTGATCTTCCATCATTGTTGATCCCCCTAGTGGTTGATTGTCGTACTGGTTGATTGTCGGTTCATCGGCTCGAGTTAACGGGTACTCATAGCACGTCCACGCGCTTCCAGCGCTCTCGTGGTGCGGCGTAGATGCTCCTCCAACAGCCGCACGGCTTCACCGGCATCGCCGCGCAACGCGGCGCCGACCAGCGCTCGATGTTCACCTGGCACGTCGCGATCTTCGTCGTGCCCAACGGGTCGCGACCACCGGCGATACAACTCGGCCGCATCGCGAAGCGACAGCGCCATCGTGCGCAACCGTTGATTAGGGCAGGCGGCAAGCAGTGCTGTGTGAAAGCGCGAGTGTGCCAGCGTCCACTCTTCGCTCATCAGCACCGGGTCACCGTCGGTCTCCATCGTGGTGCGGTCGAGCGCATGGTGCGCCGCCACGAGCTCGCTCTCCCAGGCGATGTCGCCGTGCTCGATCGACATCCGCAGCACAAGACCCTCGAGCTCGCAGCGCGCAGTTGTGAGATCCTCGAGATCATCGTCCGAGAGCGGGGTGACGCAAAACCCGTGTTGCGGTTCGGACTGGACCAGACCTTGCTCGGCCAATCGCGTCAGCCCCTCGCGCAGCACACTGGTGCTGCAGTCGTAGCGGTCGGTCAGCTCGGCGAAGCGCAACCGGGTGCCTGGCAGGACGCGGCCGGACAAGATGTCGGCGCGGAGTTGCGTGTACACCTGCTCACCGCGGGTGACGGCAGCCAGTGGTGAGCGGTGCCGCCCCGGCTGAACGACAGCTCGGTCATCGGCTGCGGCACCCCTTCCGGTTCCCCCCATGGGCGCATAGTCAAGCACTTTCGGGAATGGCATGCAATATCGAAATCTTCTTGACATGTCGAACATCGGAGCGGTAGAACTTTTGCTTCCGACCGGGAGTCGAGTAGGGGGTTGTCACGATGAGTCTGCACGGGCTTGCGGAAATGACGCTGGGCGTGCCCAACGTCGAGGCGACGAAGCAGTTCTACCGAGAGTTCGGGCTGTCCGAAGGCGCCAACGGCATGTTCGCTTCGTCCGACGGCGGTGATCAGTTGCGAATCGTCGAGTCGCCGTATCGCCGTCTTGTCGAGTTCGCGTTGGCTGCCGACGACACCGACGACATCGACCGCATTCGCGCGACCGCAGTGGCGTCCGACATCAGCGTCATCGACCATGAAGACGGCAGCATCTCGATGTCCGAACCAATCGTCGGCATCATTGCCAAGGTCACCCTTCGTCCACGCATCGAACAGCCTGAGGCCTACTCCTGGCAGGCGATGAACTCGCCCGGCAACCCTGCTCGTTCGGGAACCCGGGCCCCGGCGATCTTCAACGGGGGCGCCGCACGGCCGCGCAAGCTGGGCCACGTGCTGTACACCACGCCCGACTTCGAGGCCAGCTCGCGGTTCCTGACCGACGTGCTCGGCTTCAAGCTCAGCGACACCAGCGGCGGCATGATCTCGTTCCTCCGGTGCAGCACCGACCATCACAACGTCGGTCTGATCAATGCCCCGGTCCCGTTCTTCCACCATTCGTCGTGGCAGGTCAACGACGTCGATGAGATCGGGCAAGGTGCCCAAAATCTGCTCGCTGTCGATCCCACCCGCGATGTGTGGGGCCTCGGTCGACACTTCCTCGGCAGCAACTTGTTCTGGTACTTCCGCGACCCGGCTGGGAACTTCGCCGAGTACTACGCCGACCTCGATCAGATCCCGGAAGACGCCGAGTGGGACGCCCGCGACTGGGCGCCCGACAGAGCCCTGTACGCCTGGGGGCCGCCGGTCCCGAAAGCGTTCGTCCACCCGAGCGATGTCGAAGAGATCGCCGCCGCGCTCCAAGGAGTTTCATGAAGATCGCCCGCTTCACCGAGGGTGGCCGTACCCGCTTGGGCATCGTCGCCACCGACGCCGACGAGATCATCGACGTCGGTACTGCTGATCCGTCGCTGCCGACCGATCTCGGATCTGTCTTGGTCGACGGGAGCCTGGCCGGCATCGCCCGCACTGCCGGCTCGGCGCCGCGCATGGCGTTGTCTGCCGTGCAGCTCGAAGCGCCCATCGC
Source organism: Ilumatobacteraceae bacterium (assembly GCA_031373465.1). Lineage (GTDB taxonomy): Bacteria > Actinomycetota > Acidimicrobiia > Acidimicrobiales > Ilumatobacteraceae > JAENVT01. The sequence continues at coordinate 15,961 of JANMMQ010000445.1, forward strand.
CCAACCCCCCACCTTCCTCGCGATCGGTCTCAACTACGCAGACCACGTGGCCGAGAGCGGGATGGAGAAGCCGAAGGCACCGGTAGTCTTCAACAAGCAGATCACCTGCGTTGTCGGGCCGGGCGCCGGAATCGAGGTGCCCACGGTCGCGCCGAAATGGGTTGACTATGAAGGCGAGCTCGGCATCGTCATCGGTACGCGCTGCCGCAACGTGTCTGTCGAGGATGCGCCGTTGGTGGTCGCCGGCTACCTCATCGTCAACGACGTCTCCGTACGGGATTGGCAGCGGGCCACTCCGACCATGACCATGGGCAAGTCGTGGGACACGCACGGGCCGATCGGGCCGTGGCTGGTCACGTCCGACGAGGTCGGCGATCCGCACGACCTCAGCCTCCGGACCTGGGTCGATGGCGATCTGAGACAAGACGCCTCGACCAAGCTGATGATCACCAACTGCTGGGAGCTCATCGCCCACCTCTCCATCGCGTTCACATTGCTTCCCGGCACGATCATCGCCACCGGAACGCCGGCTGGCGTGGGGTTCGTCATGGATCCGCCACGCTGCCTGAACCCCGGTTCGACGGTGCGCATCGAGATCGACAAGCTTGGGTTCCTCGAGAACCCAGTGATCGCCCAACCGTAAGTGTCCATAACCGTAAGTGTCCACAACCCGTAAGTGTCCACAACCCAAGTGTCCACAACCTAAGTGTCGTAGGAGGAACCGTGTCGACAACGATGTCCGTGACCGCGAGCGATGCCGCCGAGCGTGCTCGTGAATTGATCCCCGAGCTACGCGAACGTGCTGCCCAAACCGCCCTCGACCGGCGACTGCCGCTGGCCAACGTTGATGCCCTGCGTCGATCGGGTTCGCTGAAGACCATTCAGGCAAAGCGCAACGGCGGATACGCGCTCGGCATCCGCAGCCACCTCGACGTCATGAGCGCGCTCGGTCAGGGCTGCGGGTCGACGGCGTGGGTCGCCGGCGTCGTGCAGGCCCACTCGTGGCTCACCTCGCACTTTCCCGAGCAGGGTCAAGACGACATCTACGGCGGCAACCCCGACGCGATCGTTTCGGCCGTCATCGGCCCGCGCGGGAAAGCGACACGGACAGCAGATGGCTACCGGCTCGAAGGAGTGTGGCCATTCGGTTCGGGTTCCGAGCGCGCCGACTGGCTGCT
>JANMMQ010000456.1:0-14799 GCA_031373465.1 Ilumatobacteraceae bacterium
TGCGTTGCAACCTCGCGGACCAGCTGGAACAACGGGGGAACCGGCCACGAGCCGAGCTTGATGACGGCGTCGCAATCGTCGGGAACAACCCTCGGCAGGTTCTCGGGGAGCCCGCCGCCGGTGATGTGCGCCAGTGCCTTCACATGCCCGTCCGCCAGCGCTGGCGTGAGGAGATCGAGGTAACTGCGGTGGGGGACGAGCAGCGTCTCACCCAGCGGGCGATCGAATCCCGGAGGAGTCGAGTCCATCGGTAGCCATTCGAAGATCTTGCGCAGCAGGGAGTAGCCGTTCGTGTGCGGGCCGTTGGAAGCGATCCCGACGAGGACGTCGCCCACGCGCAGTTCACCTCGCGGCAGCATGTCGCGCTGTTCGACGATGCCGACCAACGTGCCGGCGATGTCGAATGCGCCGGGGGAGTACACGCCCGGCATCTCGGCGGTCTCACCGCCCAGTAGCGCGCAACCAGCGGCCTCACATGCCTCGGCCATGCCGGTGACCACCTCTGCCACGTGCTCGGCGTGGATCTTGCTGGATGCGATGTAGTCGAGGAAGAACAACGGCCGGGCACCCTGAACGAGCACGTCGTCGATGCAGTGGTTGACGATGTCGGCGCCGACGCCCCGGTACCGGCCGAGCCGCGCCGCGAGCTCGACCTTGGTGCCGACACCATCGGTCGATGCGACGAGCACCGGTTCGTCCATCGCCTTGATTGCCTTTCCGCTGAACGCTCCGCCGAAGCTGCCGACGCCGCGCAGGACGGCGGGGCCATGGGTTCGTTCGACGGCCTGCTTCATATGGCTGACAGCGCGTGTGCCCTCATCGATGTCGACACCGGTGGCCGCATACGACGTCAGGCCTGCGCCCACTGCTCGCCAGCCGATGTCTCTGCGGACCTGCATCCCGGCGAACTCGATGACCGAGATCCTCCGGTAGGCGTTCTCGCGGGCCTCGCCCAACGATTGCCCGAGCCCAGTGACCGCCAGCACTCGGCCGCCGCTGACGGTACCGCCGTCAGTGCCGGCGAGGAACACCAGCGATTCGATGTTGTCGTGCTCCGGTTCGAGGCCGCTGATGGATTGTCCGGTGACCGGCTCGATCGGGTAACCGGGCGCAGCTGCGATCACCGTGCACGTGGCGCCGTCACGAATCGTCAGTGACGATTCGGCCAACGTCCCGTGGCAGCAGGCCAGGGCGAGCTCGGCGAGATCGGATTCGACGAGGGGCAGCACGGCCTGCGCTTCGGGATCGCCGAACCGGGCGTTGAACTCGATCAAGCGCGGACCCGCCGCCGTCAACATGACCCCGGCATACAGCACCCCGATGTAGGGCGTTCCTGCAGCCGCGAAGTGATCGATCACCGGTTGGATGAAGGTGGCCGTGAGCTCGGCGGCGTCGTACCCGGTTGGGGCCGGCGCGTACGCACCCATGCCACCCGTGTTGGGCCCGGTGTCTCCCTCGCCGATTCGCTTGTGGTCCTGGGCGATCGGCAGTGGGCGGGCGACGGTGCCGTCGCACAGCGCCATGAGGCTGCACTCCGGGCCGGTGAGGCGCTCCTCGACCACGATCGGACCGAAGGCGATGAGAGTCGTGATCGCGGCAACGGTTGCCTCTTCGCTGGCCGGAACGATGACGCCCTTTCCGCCGGCCAGCCCGTCCTGCTTGACGACGATCGGAGCACCGAGCGCTCGCCACCATGCAAGTGCTTCGTCGGTCGACGTCGTCGACAGGTGACGTGGCGATGGAAGACCCAGCGTGGTGGCCAGCTGGCGCGCGTAGCCTTTCGACGACTCGACAAGGGCCAGCTCCGCGGTTGGGCCGAAGCACGGGACGCGTCGTCGCCGGCATTCGTCGGCGACGCCTGCGGCGAGCGCTGTCTCGGGTCCGACGATGACGAGATCGACGAAGGCGTCGGGTGCGAGCTCGGGCGAGACGGTGACCTCGTGGCCGTGACGGCGGCACGCCCAGGCGATCGCCGATTCCCGGCCTCCCGCACCGATGACGAGGACCTTCACGCCAGGACGCCCTCGAACGCCAGTTTTGCCTGAGCCTCGGCGACCTCCATCGGATAGCGGCCGGTGAAGCAGGCGTTGCAATACCCTTGGGCGTCGCCGGTGGCCTCGGAACCAGGATCGACGGTGATCGCCCGCATCATTCCCTCCAGCGACAGGAATGCAAGCGAGTCGGCGTCGATGTGCGCGCGGATCTCGTCAACCGTGAGTCGCGCCGCCATCAGATCGCCGTCGTGTCCCATGTCGACGCCGAAGTGGCAGGCGTGGGTGATGGGCGGGCAGGTGATGCGAACGTGGACCTCGGTCGCACCGGCCTCGCGGAGCAACTTGACCAACGGCCCGGCCGTGGTGCCGCGGACCAACGAGTCGTCGATCATCACGACACGTTTGCCAGCGAGGTTCTCGGCGAGTGCGTTGAACTTGAGGGCGACTCCACGATCGCGGAGGTCCTGGGTTGGTTCGATGAACGTGCGGCCGATGTAGCGGTTCTTGATCAGCCCATCGTTGTGGGGGATGCCGCTGGCCCTGCTGAAGCCGATGGCAGCGGGGATCGACGAGTCGGGAACGGGGATCACCACATCTGCTTCTGCGGGTGCTTCGGCGGCCAGCTCTTCGCCGAGACGCTGGCGCACGTGGTGCATGTTGCGGTCGGCCCAGACGCTGTCCGGCCGGCTGAAGTAGACGAACTCGAATGTGCACCGGGCCGAACGGGCGGCCGGCGTCAGCGCTTGGCGCCGGGTCATCTCGGCGCCGTTGAGCGTGACGATCTCGCCAGGCGCGACCTCACTGATCTCCAGACATCCGAGCGTGCTGAGGGCGCAGGTCTCGGAGGCGACGGCGTAGCCGCCGTGCGGTAGGCGACCCACGCTCATTGGCCTGAAGCCCCATGGGTCGCGCACAGCGATGACGCGATCGGCGGCGAGGATCACGAGCGAGTACGCGCCTTTCCACGCCGGCAGGGTTCGCTCGACACGGTCCTCCCACGTCTTCCCACCTGCGGCCGCGAGCATCAGCGTCATGACTTCGGTATCGCTGGTGGCGGTGAGGCCGAAGCCGCGAGTGAGCAGTTCGTCGCGCAACGCGGGAGCATTGACGAGGTTGCCGTTGTGAGCCAGCGCCAAGGGGCCGTGCATGGTCTCGACGAGAAACGGTTGGTGGTTGCGCTGCGCGTTGGCGCCGGTCGTGCTGTACCGCGTGTGTCCGATGCCGTGGTACCCGGCCAGCGTGTTCATCGTGGCCTGTGTGAAGACGTTGGCAACGAGACCGGTGTCCTTGTGCAGCCGCACGCGACTGCCGTCACTGACGGCGATGCCGGCGGCCTCCTGCCCGCGGTGCTGCAGTGCGAACAATCCGAAGAACACGGTCTGGGCGACGCCTTCGCCGTGCGGCGTGGAGACGCCGAAGACACCACACTCCTCATGTGGAACGTCGTCATTCTGGGTGTCGGCGGGTGAATGGTCAGGCAGCATGCCCGATGACCTCCCTGATCCGGTCTGAGACCGGGTAACTGCCAGGCTGGAACGTCAGCCCGGTCAAGCGTTCGTAGGCGTCGATGTAGCGCCGCGAGGTTGCTTCCCACACGGCAGCTTCGAGTGTTGGTGGCATCCCGTGGCCGTCGTAACCGGCTTCGATCAGCGCCCGGCGGACGACCTCTTTGTCGAGGCTCTCGGGCTCTTCGCCCGAGCTCAGCCTCTCTTCGTACGTCTCGGCGACCCAGTATCGCGACGAGTCGGGTGTGTGCACCTCGTCGATGAGCAAGAGCTCGCCGCCGGGAGTTGTCCCGAACTCGTACTTGGTGTCGGCCAGGATCAGCCCTGACCGGCGGGCGAGCTCTTGGCCGCGGGCGAACAGTTCGAGTGCCGCATCCTGAACGGTGCTCCACAGCGAGGTTTCGACGAGGCCCTTGCCGGTGACATCACTGGGGCTCAGCGGCTCGTCATGGCCACCGTGCTCGGCCTTCGTCGTCGGGGTGATGATTGCCTCAGGAAGCGCTGTGTTCTTCTGCAGTCCGTCGGCAAAGCGGTATCCGTAGATCGTGCGTGCGCCGTCGGCGTACTGCCGCCACAGCGAGGTGCTGGTGACCCCGGTGATGTACCGCCGAACGACCACTTCGACCGGCAGCGGCTGAGCAGCGCGGGCGACCAACGCGTTCGGGTCGGGAAGGTCGACAACGTGGTTGGCAACGACGTCGGCGGTGCGTTCGAACCACCAACTGCTCAGCTGGTTGAGCACCTGGCCCTTGTACGGCACGCCCGCAACCACCCGGTCGAACGCCGAGAGCCGGTCGGTCGTGATGAACAGGCGCTGGCCGTCGCCGTAGGCGTAGGACACCCGAACCTTGCCATCGCGACGATCGTCGAGCGGCAGATCGATGTCGAGGAAGGGGGCGATCATCCTCATTGCTCCTTGGCGTAACGAACGCCTTGTTCGAACAGCGTGAGCCCGAGCGATCCGCGCCCGCCGTTGGTGAATCCGGGATACTGCCGAGCGATCACGTGGTTCTCGGGATGAGGCATCAGCCCCAGGACGGCACCCGTCGCATCGCACACGCCTGCGATGGCGTCGACCGAGCCGTTGGGATTGCCGTTGCTGTATCGCAGGGCAACCTGGCCTGCGACAGCGAGGGCGGCGGGGTCGGCGTGCGTGTACCTACCTTCGCCATGGGCGATCGGACAATCGATCGTGCTGACCTCTCTCGTCCAGATGCATCGACTGGAAGGCGCCTCGAGCGTGACCCATTCGCACTGGAAGTGGCCACTCTCGTTGTGGCCGAGGGCGCCGGGAAGCAGCCCGGTGCGGGTCAGCACCTGGAACCCGTTGCAGATCCCGATCACCGGCTTGCCGGCAGCGACAAAGGCGCGAAGCGCCTCGCCGACACGGTGTTCGAGCTGCAAGGCGAACATGCGCCCGGCGCCTAGTGCATCGGCGTAGCTGAAGCCGCCGGCGATGACGACCATCTGTCCCTTGTCGAGCAATGCCGGTCGCTCGATGAGCTCGGAGAGCAGCGTGATGTGTGGCTCGGCGCCGGCGAGGTCGAGGGCGAATGCCACATCGTGGTCGCGATTGGTGCCGGCAGCGGCAAGCACGAGTGCGGCCGGGCGGCTCATGGCTGTGCCCCGAACGCGCTGACAAGCGTGTCGAGTGGGATCGGAAGCGCACCGGGAAGTGTGAACGTCGGTGCGTCGGTCACCATGCCCAGAACCGGGACGGGCTCACCGAGGAGATCGGCCAACCAGTCCACATCGGCGGGAGCGATCTCGCACACGAATCTGCTCGACGACTCGCTGAACAGAGCCGACACGGGATCAGGGCCAGGCAGTGAATCGATCGACAGCCCGAGGCGCCCGGCGATGCTCATCTCCGCGAGCGCGACCGCCAGGCCACCCTCGCTGATGTCGTGGCAAGCGAGGACACGACCGGTGCGAAGCGCCCGGTGCAAGCGACGGTACCGCGCAGGCGCGGCCGGGTCCGGTGAGGCGACGATGGCCCGATCGCTCGACTCGGCGACCTTCGCGAAATGGCTTCCGCCGAATTCACAGGAGGTCGATCCAACCTGCACGACAACGTTTCCGGGTCGCTTCAGATCGGGAGTCACAGCAGCGTTGGCATCGGGCATGTGGGCGATGGCCGTGATGACCAGCGTCGGGGGTACGGAGTGTCGGCCACCGTCTGCCCCGAGATATTCGTTGTTCAACGAGTCCTTGCCACTGACGAAGGGCGCACCATGCGCGATCGAAGCGTCACAGCATCCTTGCACGGCGGCGACGAGCTCGCCGAGCGTCGAGGGGCGACGGGGGTCACCCCACGAGAAGTTGTCGAGCAGGGCCACCTTGTCGGGATCGGCACCGACTGCGACGACGTTGCGAATGGCCTCGTCGACGACGGCATGAGCCATTCGACACGGGTCGGCTTGACCGAACCACGGGTTGACACCGATTCCGATCGCCAGGCCATGCGTATCGGCCGGATCCGCGATCACGACGCCATCGGCGTGACCGTCGCGTCGGCGCCCGATCAACGGTCGAACCACGGTGCCGCCGAGGATCTCGTGGTCGTAACGGCGGATCACGGATTCCTTGGAGGCGATGTTGGGATGGCTCAACAGCCGAAGAAGCGTCGCTGAAACGTCGGCACACATGGGCGGCGCGGCGTCGTCGCGATGAGGTGACGGCAGCACAGCGACCATCTGACGCTGTGGCCGGCCGTCGTGCAGGAAGTCGGTGGCGAGCTGCAGAACGGTCGTGTTTCCGTGGTGCACGTGCAACACGTTGTCCCCGGTGAACATGCCCAGCGATGTCGCTTCGATGCCGCGTCGATCACAGAGGCGCTGGAGTTGCGTCCACGCCGCCGGTGCTACGGCGACCACCATGCGCTCCTGCGCTTCACTGAGCCACACCTCCCATGGGCGCAGCCCCGGGTACTTCAGTGGTGCTCTAGCCAGATCGACGTCGGCGCCAACACCTTCGGCCATCTCACCGATCGCCGACGACAGTCCGCCGGCGCCGCAGTCGGTGATCGCCGTGAACAGGCCATTGGCCTCGCGCAACACATCGATCAGCAGTTTCTCGATGATCGGGTCGCCGATCTGGACGCTGGCCCCGGCGACATCTCCGGTCGTGGCGTCCATGGTCGCGCTCGAGAATGTCGCACCACGAAGGCCGTCGCGACCGGTCCGGCCACCGAGAACCACGACCAGGTCACCGGAATGGGGCCCGGTCAACGGCGCTGCCTCGTCGGCGATGCCGATGCATCCGCAGTAGACCAAGGGGTTGGCAACATACCCAGGGTCGTAGAGCACTGCGCCCGCAACCGTCGGCAATCCGATCTTGTTGCCGTAGTCGGCGACGCCGGCAACGACACCGGCCTGGATCAGGCGCGGGTGCAGTACGCCCTCGGGCACGAGCGATGCATCGAGGTCGGTCGGGCCGAAGCACAAGATGTCAGTGACGGCGATCGGACGATGGGCAGCGCCCATCACATCTCGGATCACACCTCCGACGCCGGTGTTGGCACCGCCGAACGGCTCGATGGCCGAAGGATGGTTGTGAGTTTCGGCCTTGACCGCAATTGTCGTGCCTTCGGTGAACGAGACGATGCCGGCATTGCCAACGAACGCGCTGCGCAGGAACGGCGCGTCGATGGCCGTTGTTGCATCGCGCAGCTGCTGCAGGAGGGGGGTGATGGCCTGCCCGCTCTCGTCGGTGATGCGGGCCCGGAAGGTCTTGTGCGCGCAGTGCTCGCTCCAGGTCTGGGCAAGCGTCTCGAGCTCGACGTCGGTCGGCGCGCGTCCGGCGCTGCGGAAGTGCTCGGCGATCGCGTGCAGTTCAGCGAGATCCAGCGACAAGCCGCGTTGCTGGTTGAGGAGCAACAGAGCGTCGTCGTCGAGCCCGTCGAGGCTGACGAGCTCGACTCCCACGTCTGCGGTCGCCTCGGAATCGACGAAGGTCGGCTCGATCAGTCCGGCTGACCACCGCTCGATCACTTCGTTGGCCAGCAACCGCTCGGCCAGCGTCGACAGCGTGGTGTCGTCGACATCTCCGTGCACCTCGTAGCGGGTGCCGGTAGCCACAGCGACGAGGGTTGATCCGATGGTTTCGGCGGCGAGCGCCACTGCCTGGGCTGCGGCGTCGGTCACGCCTGGCAGGAGAGCCGTCTCGATCGCTACGGTGTCGGGCTCGGCCCAATCCCCGGTCTGCAGCAGCGGATCCACGAGCAAGGCTTGAAGCTGGGCTCGGTCGCTTCCTTCGCTGACGAACACCAGGTCAGCGACGTCGATTGCCGTGATCCCGGTCAGGCCGAGGGCGTGCGCATCCGCCAGCAAGGTTGCTGCGCGGGGGTCTGTGGCGGTTGATCGAATGGTCAACCTGTCAACTCCGCGCACTCATGTGAAGTTAGAGCAGGGACCAGGACAGGCGGTCCATGGCAAACGAAAAGTAAGCTCCGCCGCCTGTGACCCGTCTTGTCCTCGTGCGCCATGGTGAATCGAAGACCACGGTGGCAAGGGTGATCGGTGGTCACCGCACCTGCAGTGGGCTCTCCGACCTCGGTCGTCAGCAGGCCGAACGCCTGCGGGATCGGTTCCTCGCCGGTAACGAGATCGCCGCAGACGTGCTGATCAGCAGCCACTATTCGCGTGCACGCGAGACGGCCGAGATCATCGCCCCGGCCCTCGGAGGCCTCGAGGTGATCGAGGATGACGGTTTCGGCGAGCACGACCCCGGGCCCGAGTGCGACGGGATGGGCTTCGACGCCTACATCGACCGATACGGGGGTGGTTGGTGGGAAGGCGATCCGTTCGGCATCAGCTTTCCCGGAGGAGAGACGATCGCCTCGTTTCAGTTCCGGGTTGGCCAGACGATTCGGCGCACCATCGACACGTACGCAGACAAGACGGTGGTCGTTGCCTGCCACGGGGGAGTCGTCGACGCCGCGCTTCGGCTGGCGTTGAAGTCGCCCCCAACCGGCACCTACGAGATCCAGACCCTCAACACGTCCATCACCGAACTGCAGTTGGTCAGGGACAACTTCTGGCGCTTGATCCGCTACAACGACGTGGGTCATCTCGTCGGTCTTGCGATGCAGACCACCCCCGTTCCGCCCAACGACTAGTGCATGGTATGACTGGGCTATGTCAGTGAAGTATTCGGTTGGGCTCCACGAGGTGGCCGACGGGTGTCACGCCTACCTGCAGCCTGACGGCAGTTGGGGATGGAGCAACGCCGGGCTGATCGTCGGGGATGGCGTTTCCCTCCTGGTCGACACGCTGTTCGACCTCAAGCTGACCCGGCGGATGCTGGACTCGATGGAGCCGGTCACAAGAACGTCACCGATCGCCCAGGTGGTCAACACCCATGCCAACGGTGACCATTGTTTCGGCAACATCCTGGTCGACGACGCCGAGATCATCTCGAGCTCCGCGACTGCACACGAGATGTCTGAAGTTCCTCCCTCGTTGCTGGCAGGGTTGAACAGTGCGCCGGGCGATGTCGGCGAGATGTTCCGCAGCTTCTTCGGTGCATTCGACTTCGAGGGGATCGAGTTGCGCGTGCCCGACCGCACGTTCGACGGACGGATGGATCTCGACGTCGGTGGCCGGCAGGTCGAGCTGATCGAGGTCGGCCCCGCGCACACGACAGGCGACACGCTGGCATACGTGCCCGATGCACGAACCGTCTACACCGGCGACATCCTCTTCATCGGCGGCACGCCGATCGTCTGGGCGGGTCCGTTGAGCAACTGGGTGGCCGCATGTGACCTCATGCTCGGCATGGACATCGACGTCGTCGTGGCCGGCCATGGCCCCATCACGGACAAGGCAGGCGTTGCGTTCGTTCGCGACTACCTGGCGTTCGTCGACGGCGCTGCCGGCAAGTTGCAGGCGTCGGGTGTCGACGCGTGGGAGGCAACGCGGGAGATCGCCGCCGAGATCAAGGCTCGTCCCGACTTCGGCACGCTGGGCGAGTTCGGCCGGATAGCCGTCAACGTCGACACCGTGTACCGGCACCTCGACCCGGCGTACACGTCACCAAATGTCGTCGAACAGTTCAGGCGAATGGCCGAGCTCGAACGAGAGGATTCGCAGTCAGCTCACTGAATCGTCGTCGGCGATGGGTATGTAACCAGATCGTCGCTTCTTGACAGCCTTGCCGGATCGAACCGCCAGCGAGCGGCGCACTGCCAACACCCAACCCACCAGCACGCATGCGCTGAAGATGAACCACTGGATCGTGTACGACAGGTGCGGGCCCTCGTCGAGCGTTGGCGCAACGATGGGCTCCAACGCCGCGGCATCTGGCGGCGACGATTCGAGTTGCTCGACGTACACCGGCAGCACCGGCGCGTCGAACTGCTTCGCGAGCACGCCGATGTCGATGCGGCGGATCTCGGTCAGCACGCCGACGCTTTCGTCGGCGGCCTGACCTGTCGCCCGACGTTCGCTGACGCGCAGGCGACCGATGACATCGACGGTGCCCTGCGGCGGGGCCGGCGGGCTGACAGCGTTGCTGATGAACCCACGGTTGAGGAGCAGCAAGGTTCCGTCGGCGAGTTGCAACGCGTCGACCAGGTTGCGACCGGTCTCACCGTTCTGCGAACGGTTGACCACCAGGAACTGGTGACCGGGAACGTACGTGCCGGTGGCACGAACGCGTCGCCACTCAACTGTCGAAGGCTGGGCGAGAGCGTCGCCCAGATCGTCGAAAGGAACGATTGGTTGGTTGGCGTTCTCGCGAACTTTGGCGTTGAACTGACGGCGCTCGTCGAGGCGACGCAGTTGCCAAAATGCGAGGTTGATCATGGCGACGACGAGGACCACCACGAGCACGTGAAACGCGATCCATTTCGACGAGATCAGGAACCGATACCTCGAACGGCCGCCGCGCGAGATCTCGGCGGGATCGGTGGCCATCAGCGTCGCAGGCTACCTTCGCAGGCGATGACACCCGAGGGGCTGACCGATTCCTGGTTGAGCTCGGTGTTGGGCTCGGACGTGCGAGTTCGTAGCTCGAGTCGAATCGGCGATGGCCTCGTCGGGATGAACCTCCGCCTGGAAGTGGATTCGGATGGTTCCGTCCCGGCTTCGCTGATCGCCAAGCTGCCGTCGCCGGACCCGACCAGTCGAGCGACCGGAATCGCGTTGCGCAACTACGAGCGCGAGGTGTGCTTCTATCTCGAAGTCGCCCCGACCGTCGACATCCGCGTCGCCCGCTGCCACCACGCTGAATGGCACGCGGTCGATGGCGACTTCGTGCTGCTGATGGAGGATCTGGCCCCGGCAGTGCAGGGCAACCAGATCACCGGATGCGATGCACGACAGGCGCGCACTGCTGTTCTGGAGCTGGCCAAGCTGCATGGCCCGCGGTGGGGAGACCCGCGGCTCGGTGACCTCGAATGGCTGAGCCGTCGCAGCGCGACCGATGGGCAACAAGTGGGCATGTTGTGGTCGATGTTCCTGCCCGGCTTCATGAGCATCTACGGCGGCTACCTGTCAGCTGAGTCCAGGGACGTGATCGAACGATTCGGGCAGCGGATCGTCGGCTGGATCGATGGGCGTGACCCCGCGAACACGGTGACGCACGGCGACTATCGACTCGACAACTTGATGTTCGCGGGTCCGGCGGGTGGATCCCCGGTCGCCGCGGTGGACTGGCAGACACCGGGCCACGGGCTCGGTGTCACAGATGTCAGCTACTTCCTGGGCGCAGGCGTGCTGCCCGAGCGACGTCGCGAGATTGAACGCGGGCTCGTCGACGATTACGGTGAAGCGCTCGACGCCTACGGCATCAACATCGACAGCGACGAACTGTGGCAGCAGTATCGCCGCGACGCATACGCAGGGGTGGTGATGAGTGTGATCGCTTCTCAGATCGTCGGCTCCAACGAACGGAGCGAGGCGATGTTCGCGGCAATGGCCACTCGACACGCCCAGCATGTGCTCGACCTCGACAGCGAGTCACTGCTGTGACCGATCTTCCCGACTTCCACATCCCGCACGCCGAGAAGATCGAGTGGATGATCGAGGAGCACGGGTGGGCGATCGAGCCCGTCGCACCGCAGCCCGACCTCGATCCGCCGGTCGCCGGCTACATCTACACGATCGGTTTCCCCGCGGCGTTCGACTTTCCCGAGGTCGTCCTGTTCGGGCTGCAACCCGCTGCTGCGCGCGGTCTGTTCGATCTGCTGGCCGACATGCTGCGCGGCGGCACTGAGATCCCGACCGGGGTCGAACTGACTGGGTTGTTCGACAATGACCTGCGTTGCATCTTCGCCCCTGTCGACATGGCGACCTGGGGTCCGCTCTTCACCACCGGCCTCGCCTGGTACAGAAACGCGCCGTTCGAGGTTGTGCAGCTCCTGTGGCCCGACCGCAACGGGTTTCTGCCGACGGAGGTCGGCTTCGACCGCCGCTTGGTCCTGGCTCAACCGGTCATCGGCATGTTCACGGAATGAATGAGCGGAACTCGTTGAGCTCGCGGGCGAACTGATCGAGGCTCGACTCGTCGGCAGCGAGCAGCTTCTCCCGACGGGCCGGCTCGATCGGTGCGGCTGCGAGCAACGTCGACCAGTCGGCCTTGGGTAGATCGAGGATGATGCGCATTGCCATCGTCAGTGAACCGATCGGATCAGCGTCGTAGTCGGTCAGCAGCCGCTCGGCATCGACCTTCTTCAGGCGGCCGATGATCCCTCCTCCGGTTCACGCTCCTGGATTGGCCGTTCCTGAATGGCCCATGGCGCGCCGTGGTCGGCCAACAACGGCAGGTACGGGTCAGCGGAGAATGCCTCCGGCCCCTTCACACCTTCACCTTTCCATTCACCGCTCGCCATCAGCTCGAGCGCGATCGCGGGGTGCACAGCGGTTTGCCAAACGACCGCCTGGTGACCGAACTCTGCCATCGTCCACTCGTTGTCGACGATCTGGTAAATGTAAGTCGACCGGGGTTTGCCGTCGACCCCGATGCCGGTGACCACGGTGCCGGCACACGTTCGGCCGGTCATGCGACGACCGAGCTCCGCAGGGTTGGGCAGCACCGCAGCGACGAGATCGCGTGGAGACACGTCGACGCCGCGCACCGTCACAGGCTTGGTCGAATCGAGGCCGAGTTTGTGCAGCGTCGTCAGCACCTCGAGGAACTCGTCGCCGAGGCCGTACTTGAAGGTGACGCGGCCGACGTCGATCCAGCGCGGGATCAGCAGCACTTCTTCGTGCTCGACGTTGACGCACTTCAACACGCCGATGTCTTCGGGGAACTCGAACAACTCGGGCTCTGAGAACGGCGCCGTTGTGAACCATCCCCGGTCGCGCTCATAGATGAGCGGGGGATTGAGGCACTCCTCGATGGTGGTCCAGATGCTGAACGTCGGGGCGAAGGCGAAGCCTTGGATGACGAGGTCGCTCCCGTCACGCACGCCGATCTCGTTGACCGTCGAGAACAGGTGGTCGGCCGCATGGCGCGCCGCGACATCCGAGAAGCCGGGCTCGACTCCCATCCCGACGAGTGCGAGAAGGCCGCGATCAGCCCAGGCATCGCTTGCTGCGAACTGGGCTGCGCCGAGGCTGACGCCGATCTGGTTGTAGGGATCGGTGGGATGAGGCGACGAGAGGTGCATCGCCATGTCGACGTAGTGGCACCCCACCTCGAATGCGGCCTCGAAGATCGGTGGGTTGAATCGCGGATCGCAGGCATTGACAATCACGTCCGCATTGCTGGTCGCGGCGAGCTCGACGATGTCGAATCGCTGCGACGCATCGACGCGGGTGCTGCTGACCCGGTCGTCGTGAGCCGTGGCGGCAGCGCGTGCTGATCTAGATGGATCGACATCGGCGATGATGATCTGCTCGAAGGCGTCGCGGCGTGCGCAGATCGTGGCCAGCGCGGACCCGACACCGCCCGAGCCGATGATCAGCACTCGCATGAACCGAGGGTACAGCGCGCAGTTCCCGCCGCCGCTTTCGAGGGCTCAGCCAGGTCTCAGAGAGCGAATGCTCGGCGTTCGGCGCCGACGTTGACCAGCGCGGCGATTCGCCTGGCCAGATACGGGCTGAACGAACCTCGGTATCGAAGCTGCAGTTCCGGCAGCATCCAGTCGTGTCCCGACACCTTGCCTCTGCACGACGGCCCACCACACGCACACTCGAACTCGTCGTAGTCACTGCCATCGGTCGTGGCGTAGTCGTAGGTCAGTTCCTCGCCGACTTCGATGTCGCGTGCGGCGACCAGGATGACGTTTCCACTCGGCGAGCAGTTCGGATCGCAGGAATGATTGATGAAGTCTGCCGGCTCTGGTTCGGGCGCTCCGGCCATGAAGAGGTTGTCGTCGATCTGCAGGCTGCGCACCTGCTGGCTGGTCGGCAGGAGGTCGAACTCGTCGCGGGTGATGCATCGTCCGCCGAACGCGGCGACAACCTCGCCGGCATTGATCGGCTCGCTGGCGACGCTGCCATACCCTGTGCCGGGAGTGGCCGTAGGACGCGCCTTCGGAGTGAGAAAACAGACACCCATCGCCCCCAGCATGGCGGCAGATCCTGGAGACGTCTACTCGCTGACGAGTCAGCCGTTCTGATTCCTGGCTCAGTCAGTTTGGAGCGTCTGTCAAATGCCGTGTGCATATGGCCACGCCGTCGCTACAGTATCGACGGTTCGCATCACGAGTGATCGTCGCCTTTCGGGGTGCCGATCCGGCAACCGGGGAGGAAGCCCCACGGTGCCATCCTGCTTCGGCGGGGATGTGGCCCTGCATTTTGCAGGGCAACTCAGCTTCCCTCGTGCGGCGTTCACTACCGAGACAACGCGAGGAGGAGGAGATGGCGGGGCAACCACTGCCGGCGAGCGGCGCATGGCAACATGGCGACCCTGTCGGCCATCGCCAGTTCCTCGCGTTCACCCGTCCTTTCGCGCTCGACGGCGGCGTGACGTTGGAAGACGTGACGGTCGCCTACGAGACGTGGGGAACCCTCGACAAGGACCACAGCAACGCGATTCTGTTGAGCCATGCCTGGACGGGGGACAGCCACGCGATGGGCCCAATGGGTCACGGTCATCCGAGCGAAGGATGGTGGGAAGGCGCGGTTGGACCCGGGTTGGCGATCGACACCAACCGTTGGTTCGTCGTCTGCGCCAATGTGCTCGGCGGCTGCCAGGGATCCACTGGCCCTGCGTCGGCGCACCCCATCGACGGCAAGCCGTATGGCAGTCGATTTCCGGTGGTGACCGTCCGAGACATGGTGCGAGCCCAGGTTCGATTGGCCGACCATCTGGAGATACCGACCTGGCATTGTGTCGTCGGCGGTTCG
>JANMMQ010000476.1:0-4279 GCA_031373465.1 Ilumatobacteraceae bacterium
GATGATCGAAATGCTCGACGCCGACCGTCTGGCGACGGGCAGGCCGGAGATCCGTATCGGGATCGGCATCGCAACAGGCGAGTTGGTGGCGGGGTATGCCGGCACCCAACAACGGGCCACCTACACGTGCCTCGGCGACACTGTGAACCGCGCCGCCCGCCTCGAGGCCCACACCAAAACGGTAGAGGGATGGATCCTGGTGGATGGTGCCGCGCGCGACGAGATCGGTGACGAGTTCAAGTTGACCGACCTGGGCGAAGCGATGCTGAAGGGCAAGTCTGAGGCGATCCGCGTATTCGCCGTCGACGGCTGAGGTCTGGTGATCAGCTCCATTTGCGCCGACGGAGAGGCCCCGCTCCGGCTGGTATTGCGAGAGTCTCGAACTCGACCCAGTCAGCGTTGACAAGTGGCGTGCGGGCACCGCGCCGTTCCCATCGGTACGCGTCAACGAACACACAATCATCGATCGTCGGCGGCCAGACTTCCGGGCAGGGCAACCAACGACGCTACGAGAACGTCGCGCCATCCATCAGGCTCAAGCAGGCGCTTCCAGGCGTGCGCGCGGGCCCGGGTCGATCGGTGTTTATGGGACTCTCGCCAATCGGAGCCGGAAATGCGCGATCAACTCTGGCATTCGAATCGTTGATTGCGAGCGAACAGGGTCAGGCGAGTGGCACAACGCAGTCCAGAGGCTGAGGACAGTCCCCGGTCAAACGACCCTGTAAGGCTGGCGGGCCGGCACGTACGGGAGATGGCAGCGCGCATGAATGTCCGTGGAGGGTTCTTGAGGCTCCACTCGCCAGACCTACGCACGTCTGGGGCTATTCGCTTACCGGGTGATATCCACGACGTGGCGATCATTGCTGTGCTTCCCTCGCGTTCGCGTCGGCACCGCAGGCAGGGGAGTGCTGGAACAGATCCTCTTGACGGTTGATTTGTTGGCGGTTATGTTCCACATGACCGGGGAGGGCGTTTGCTTGGGGGCCTCCGGGATTACTAGGAGGTGTATTGATGAGGCGACGCCGATTCGTGTATTCGTTGGCTGCTCTCTCGGTCGTGGTGTCGCTTGCGCCGGGGCTGGTCACAGCCCAGCACGGTGGCGACACCGAAGTCACGGTTGGTAGCGACGATCGATATTTCTCGCACAACAAGCAGAACGAACCTGGGTTGGCCGTCAACCCGGTCCACACGCAAATTCTCGCTGCTGGGGCGAACGACAACGTGGACCTGGAGCAGTGCAACGCAGGGAACCCGAAGACCTGCCCGTTCACACCGGGCGTGGGCGTGTCCGGAGTTCAATTCTCGCTGAACGGCGGCGACACGTGGATACAGCCGACCTACACCGGTTTGTCGGCACGCAACACTTCGTGCCGGCCTGCGCCGGGTTCATCGGCGGGCTGCGTGCCAACGGTCGGCCCGATCGGCACGTTGCCGTGGTACTACGAAGCGGGCCTGGTTTCCAACGGTGATCCCGAACTTGCGTTTGGTCCCGTTCCGGCAGCCGATGGCACGTTCTCGTGGGCCAACGGCGAACGGCTTTACTACGCCAACATCGCTACCAAGATTGATCCCAACGCGTTCAATGGCGACGGGGCGATCGCCATTTCCCGCACCGACAACGTTGCCGCCGCAGCAGCCGGTGTCCAGGCTGCGTGGAGGCCGCCGGTCATCGTCACCAAACAGAACAGTGCCCTGTTCAGCGACAAGGAGCAGATCTGGGCCGACAACGCCGCGAGCAGCGCGCATTTCGGCAATGTCTACGTCTGCAACGTTGGCTTCCGCGGGACGGCCGGCAGCGAGCCGGTGTTCTTCGCTCGTTCGACCGACGGCGGTAACACGTGGCGTACTCGCCAGCTCACCGCAGCAACCAACAACAACCAGACCGGTGGTCGCCAGGGTTGCGCGGTCCGCACCGACAGTGCTGGCGCCGTCTTCGTCGTGTGGGCCGGCTTCGACAAGCCGCGAAACACCGGCGTGTTGTATCAGGCACGCTCGTTTGACGGTGGAGCCAACTTTGAACGTCCGCAGGTGATCGTCGACGTCGCCGGCATCGGCCAGTTCGACCCCGCCCAGGGTAGATTCACAATCGACGGTGTCGCCGGCGCCCGGACCAACAACTTCCCGAGCATCGACATCGCCAACGGCGCACCGAACGGCACAGATGCCACCAACGAGATCGTGATCACCTGGTCCGACGACCGCGCCGGGACGAACAACGAAAAGGCATTCCTCATCCGTTCGAGCAATCGTGGCCTGTCCTACACCTCACCCGGCGTCGTGTCGGCGGCTGGCGACCGGGCCAACCAGCCGGCGGTCGCCATCGCCCCGGACGGGGGCGACGTGTACATCGTCTACAACGCGTACCTCGACCCGTGGCAGGCGACCACCGCCAGTCCGCGACGAATGCTCGGCGTCGTCCACCACGTTGCGCCGAATGGCGCGTTGACGACGCTGAACCGAGGCGTCACCGGTGATGCTCGCGCCTCCAGCACCAACGGGCTAACCGCCGAGTTCCTCGGCGACTACAACTACGCCGTGGCGACGCGCACCTACGGCGCCGCCGTGTGGAACGACGTGCGCGACGGTGCAGACTGCCCGGCGATCGACGCATACCGGCAGGCCTTTGTCGACGACGTGCTCAGCGGTGGCGCCCAGCCGATCGTCGGTGATCGGGGGGAAGATCGCGCGGCTGCGAGCGAGGTGCCGCTGGCTCATTCGTCCGCTATCCGACCCGGACCGAACAACCAATGTGTTCAGGGCACGCCCGTGTCGTTTGGCAACTCCAGCATCTACGGTGGGGCCTACCAAGACCCGACCGCGTAAGGCGCCACGCCCTGACCACCACCACGACCGGCCGATTCTGGCGGCCATGCCGGCGAGCAGTCCGAGCACGACGTCAGAACACCAGATCCCGTTCATGGCTGATCGCGCCCATCGCATCGTCGATGTCCTCGCCTTCGTCGTCGACGGAACCGCGTTAGGCGTCGAGCATCGGATGTGCAAAAGCGCTTCGTGGTCGGTGCGGTCGACGTGTCGCACGGCCCCATATCCGAGCCGTGTAGCTGGACCCGACCATTCGACCTGGGCGAGGTGGTTATCATCGAGCGAGACGCACCGAACGAAGCGCGTCTGGGCGCGTCTCGTGCCGGCGTTCAGTGCTATCCGCACAGGCTGGTCTGACACACGACCGTCCCTCATCGCGGGCTTGGCCTGTGTTGCCTACACGTTCGATGAGGGGGGCGGCGCGTTGGGGAAGCGTCAGACGTGAAGGAATTGCACTGGAGGAAGGTTCGGCGCCGCATCCAGTCGCTTGTCACTCGTCAGAAGCGGAGCGTCGAGGCGTCGGGCGAGCGCGATGTAGCAGGCGTCGGTGAACGTGATGTTGTGGCGTATTGTCCACGCTTGTGTGGCGAGGCCGCTGACGGTGGCTCGTCTCAGGCGCCAACCGGCGAGTCGCTGGAAGGCTGCAGCTACGTGCGCAGGTGAGAGTGTGGAACGGAGTTCCCACCGTCGGAGAACGGAAATTACCTCGGCGTCGAAGAAGCCGTCAGGAACCCAGGGAACCGCGTGCGGCGGCAGCAGGAGTTGAAGTTGGGCACCGGTGGTTGTCCGTGTGAGCATCTCGACAGCGGCCGAGGCGTCAATGACGACGTCGGTCGTCACACGTCATCGTCGGCGTACGCGCGGCGCAGCTCATCGGCCGCGCTGACCGCAAGGTCAACCGTCGGCAGGGAGTCGAGGTCGGACAGCCAAGCCTCGAATCGAGCCGCGATCTCGTCTTCGGTGAGGCCGTCGGCGACGACGTCGACGACCGGGTCGCGAGGGAGGTCACTTGCTATGCGGGCCACAGGACCATGTTACTCGGCCTCGTGGCCGTGGGTTCGTTGTCCCTGCCGTGTCGGCAGAGTGACGACCGGTCGAGTAATGGTGGAGCATCACCTGCACGGTGTGATCTTGCCTTCCGCTCACTGCGGCGGGATTGAACCGGCGTCGATCAGTTCGCTCGTTGTCGACCTGCGCTGGGGCGAGGATTGTGGCGTCGAAGCTGCCGTCGGTGAGGCCGTGGTCCTTGCGCAGTCGGCGCATGCGTCGGGTGAGCAGCTCGGGGCGCAGAGGAGTGCTGCAGGTGGGATCGAGGCTGAACACGAAACCATCCGAGGCAACGCTGGCACCGTAGGCGGCTGCTTGAGTGTCCATCTCGGCAAGGTGTTCTCAGAGTAGTTCGACGGTGGCCTCGTCGAGGCTGATTGTTCGGCTGCTCCTCGTTTTCGTTTGTTTC
>JANMMQ010000455.1:0-6251 GCA_031373465.1 Ilumatobacteraceae bacterium
GGTTCACTCCGGTCCTGCGCTGGTTGAACACGTCCTCGCCGTCTTCGCGCACCACCAGGCCGTTGTCGCTCAAGAACTTCTGATACGCGTCTACTGCAGAGCAGCCGACTCCGTGCCGGCTGTCGATGAAGATGTACCAGGCTCCGGCCGCATCGCTGACCAAGGTGTTGTAGTCACCCCAGAATTGAAGTTGCAGGTTGTTCTGCGCGCTGGCAGCAGGGTCGGACGAGACGTGGGTGAGCTTGACCGGTGCCGTCCAGGCGCCGCTCGGCGACTTGTGGGCTCCGTACGCGTCGATAGCTGCGTTGCCCGTGCCGAACATTGACGGGTTCCGGGCGACGAGAGCTTGGTACGCAAGGTCGACGCGTCCGTTCGAAGCGACATCGAGACCTTGGAAGAAGGCGTATCCCTCGTCGCCGCTGACCTGAACCGGCGTGTTCCAGTGAGCGCCGCGATCAGTCGAGGTTGCCACCACGATGCGGCCGCCTGCCGCGGTGCGATTTGCCCAGGCGACGTGCACGGTGGTG
Organism: Ilumatobacteraceae bacterium; assembly: GCA_031373465.1. GTDB lineage: Bacteria > Actinomycetota > Acidimicrobiia > Acidimicrobiales > Ilumatobacteraceae > JAENVT01. The sequence goes on from JANMMQ010000455.1 coordinate 528, forward strand.
CTGTCGGGCCGTGGATCTGCGGCGATCGTCGCGAAGCTGTCGGTGCGGAAGTTGGCGCCTGGGATCGGGTCGGCGATATCGGTGACGGGGGCAATGGTGATGGGGCGGGTCCAGCTCTTTCCGCCGTCTCGAGAAACGACCACGACCTGCGCGGGGCCCTGCTCGAACGCTATGTAGGCCGTGCCATCGGGACCGACGTCGATGGACGATCCCTGCCGGCCGTTCCCCGTGCCGTTGTTGCCGGCCGGGGAGAGCTGGTTCGGGGCACCGAAACTGGTTCCGCCATCGGCCGACACCGACACCATCATCGGCTCGTTGCCGTTCCCGGTGAAGGTGTTCGAGCGGAACTCTGTCCAGCTCAGGTACACGCGGCCGAAGAACTTGCTCAACGGGGATGTGTCGACGTTGATCCAGTTCTTGTCGCTGAAGTCCACCGAACTGGCCTTGGTCGTTCCGACGACCGGCGCTGACCACGTCACACCGTTGTCATCCGAATAACTCACCACGATGTACTCGAAACCCTTGCTAGCGGGGATGCTCGCGAGACTGGAGTAGTAGGCGCGGGCACCGTTGTCAAACGTGAACCCGCCACCGGCCTTTGGTTTTGGTCCGTAGGCGATCACCGGGTCGCCATCCGACACGACGCCCTTGCCCCGCCACGACGCCTGGTCGTCGAGCAAACCTCGATTGGTCCACGATGCGCCGCCGTTGGATGAGGTGTAGATGCCGGAAGTTCCGACACCGGGGAAGAACGAACAGTCGGAACCCGGCGCCGATGCGCCGCGGACCAGGCCCGGACCACACGGCGGCTGACGCTGCTCGTCGTTGGCCCCGCCGATCAGGAACTGGGAATTGACCGGGTTGACCGCAATCGTGGGCTCGTTCTGCTTGTTGGTCGGGAAACGCGCCGTCGAATCCGACGTCGGGTCACCCGCGACTTGCGGGTTGTTGGCCTGGACCTCAGGAGACGTCGACGCGGCGACGCGTGTCGCGATGAACGTGCACGGCAGGCTCACGGCCATCAGAACGAGGACCTGCTTGGAAATGCGCATCTCTTCCCCTCCAGGACACAATTGGCATCGTCGCCATGAGCGAACGATTGATTCGATTCACCGTACACCTGGAACATCGGTTCCCGAAACGTAGGAGCCAAACGAGTGTTTCGCACCCACCCGGGGTGGTCGCAAACACTCCGATAGTCAGCAGCGGGCCGGAAACACTCGGACGAGTCAGGCGATGGCTGGTGTCTCGACACCGAGTTCGAACTTGAGGTACTCCTCGCCGGTGTCTTCCCAATCCTCGAACTGGATCACGCCCATCTCTTCGAAGCGGCGGCGCAGCCATTTGTCGTTGCGGTCGAGCAGGCCGAGCTTCTTGCAGTTCGGCACGATCTTGGAGAACAGCATCGACTGGAACACTTTTCGAGTCGGGTCCTCGAGCACCAGCGGCACGACGTCGCGGACCTTCACACCCATGCGCTCCCACACCTCTTGTTGCATGAAGCGATCGCGCATGCGAATGGCGGCCTCGAAGGCGAACTCCTGGCGATCCTTCATCTCGGCGTCGCTGAGGGAGTCGTAGACCTCTTTCAACGACAGCACGCCGAATGCCACGTGCCGAGCCTCATCGCTCATGACGTAGCGCAGCAACTGCTTGAGCAGTGGCTCGTTGGTGAACTGATGCATGAATCCGAAGGCGGCCAGCGCCAGGCCCTCGACCATCACTTGCATGCCGAGGTAAGTCATGTCCCACCGGCTGTCGTTGACGATGTCGTCGAGCAGCATGCGCAGGTGTGAGTTGATCTGATACTTGCCACCGAGCTTCTCGTCGAGGTAGCGGGCGAAGACTTCGACATGGCGGGCCTCGTCGACGACCTGGGTGCTGGCATACAGCTTGGCGTCGTACCACGGAACCGTCTCGACGATCTTTGCGGTGCAGAGCAGCGCGCCCTGCTCGCCGTGCATGAACTGGCTGAGGCTCCAGTTGCGGCTCTCGACGCCGAACTCCAGCCACTTGGCGTCGTCCCACTTCTCGACCGGCGTGCCGATGTACATGTTGGCGTCGACGCCCGTTCCGATCAGCGCCTGGTCCTCGGCGACGGTCTTCTCGATGTCGACCTCGGTGTCCCACGGCAGGTCGGTGGTGGCGTTCCACTGACCGACCTTGGCCTTCTCGTAGAGCTTGCGCAGCGCCGGCCGGCTGAGCGAGTAGTCCCACGTGAAGATGGTGTCGGCGTTGTCCTTGACGATGTGGGCGATCTCGTTGGGATCGTGGGTGGGGATGGCCAGGATGGCATCGATGTCGTTGATCTCGGTACGACCGATGATCGTGTTGTTGTCGTTGTGCGTGACAGTCATGGTCAGCTCCTCGTGAGGCTTGGCTGGAATGCTGGAAGAACGAAGGTCTGAATGAAGGCTCGTGCGGAATCGGGCTCACCGAGATCAACCTGCTCCGACGGCGCGAGGAAGTAGCTGATGACCAGACGGGACAGCAGTTCGACAAGCCTGGCGCCCTCGCGGCGTGGCAGGTACCCATCGACCAACGGGGCGAGGAACACGGTGGCCACGCGGATGATGCGGGGCAAACCGTCGACCGTGAGTTGCCCCAGGGTGTCGCCCGGCTCGCTGGCCAGCATCAACGAAAGGTGCTGATCGCTACGCAACTCGTGGGTTGCGTGCATGACGCACCGCACCAGCAGGTCCTCGAAGTCGATCGCGCCGTCGAGATGAACACCCAGTCGAGTGAAGAAGTCTTCGAGCTCGCGTACGCGCAATGCCTCGAACAGGATGTCCTTGCCGCCGGGGAACATCCGATAGAGCGTCGCCCGCGAGACGCCGGCTTTGTTGGCGATGTCTTCGATGGTGACCTTCGCCAGCCCCCAGCGCTCGCAGCACGTCTTCGCGGCATCCAGCACGCGGCGCTCTGCGGGCTCAGGACTCACCCGTGAGACAATAAGACAGTTCGTGTCTCACTGTCAAGTGGTATGAAGGCTCACTTCCCTCACAGCCTGCCGGCATCGATGATCCGCTGGACGAACGCCTTGGTGCGCTCCTGTTGCGGATGCTCGAAGATCTGCGCCGGCGGTCCTTCCTCGTGGATGACGCCCTCATGCAGGAAGCACACCTTCGACGAGACCTCCTTGGCGAATCCCATCTCGTGCGTGGCCAGCATCATCGTCATGCCGTCCCTGGCCAGGTCGCGGACGATGTTGAGGACTTCACCGACCAACTCGGGGTCCAGCGCCGACGTGATCTCGTCGAGCAACATCAAGTGCGGCTCCATCGCCAGAGCCCGGACAATTGCGACGCGCTGCTGCTGGCCCCCCGACAGTCGATCCGGGTACTCCTTGGCCTTTTCGTCGAGGCCGATCCGCTTCAGCAGGGCGATGCCGCGTTCCTCGGCCAGCGCCTTCGTGAATCCGAGCACCTTGACCGGCGCCAACGTGATGTTCTGCAACACGGTCATGTGCGGGAAGAGGTTGAAGCTCTGGAACACGATGCCGACCTCGCGCCGTAGTGCGTCGACGTCGATGCCCCGGCCGCTGACCCGGTCACCGCCGAGCCGGATCTCGCCGGTGTCAATGGTCTCAAGCTGGTTGATGCACCGCAGCAACGTGGACTTGCCGCTGCCCGAGGCGCCGATCAAACAGACCACTTGGTGCAACTCGACGTCCAGGTTGATGCCGCGCAGCACCTCGTTCGGCCCGAACTTCTTATGCACGTCACGTAGCTCCAGGAAGGCCATGGCCCTACCGCCCCGCCAATGTCTTGGCCTGCTGACGGCGGATCAGGCCGTCGAGCCACCGGGTGAATGGGATGGTGACGAGAAGGAACAACAACGCAGCCATCGAGTACGCGGCCAGCGTGCCCTTCGAGTTGTTGACGAACCGTGCCCGGCTGACGACGTCGAGCACGCCCAACGCGTTGATCAACGCTGTGTCCTTCTGCAAGCCGATGAAATCGTTGAGCAGCGGAGGAATGACCCTGCGCACGGCCTGAGGCACCACGACGTGCCGCATTGTTTGGGAATACGACAGACCGAGGGACCGGGCTGCGGCGGTCTGACTCCAGTGCACCGACTCGATGCCGGCGCGATACACCTCGGACACGTAAGCGCCATACGTCAGCGTGAGGGCGAGGATCGCGTACTCCATGTCGGAAAACCCGCCCATGATCGGTACGTGCGCTTGGGGAAGACCGAGGCCCACGATGAGGATCACCAGGAGCGCGGGGATGCCGCGGAACACATCGACATAGACGGTGACCAGGATCCGAACGGCTCTGCACGCAGGGCCTGGCAGCAGCCGCATGACCGCGATGACCAGGGCCCACACGAGCACGATCACCTCGGCGATCAAGAAGACCTGGACGTTGATCCAGAACCCCTTCAACAACGACTTCCATGCTCCACCATCGGTGACCGTCGACCACCCGAAGAACACACGCGATACGGCGTGGTGGTTGGTGACGAGGATCCATGCGAGGAAGGCGACGATGTAGACCGATAGTCCGATTCCGACCGCATACCACGACCAGTCGCGCGCCCGTTCCCCTTCACGCCGTGCCGATTCGATCTCGCCTTCCCTGGCCAGGCGGGCTGCACGCACCGAGTGAACCATCGACGGGATGCCCGCCGGTGGGAACAGCAAGGCGAGCGTTGCTGCCTTTCGATACGTCAACACCCGCCCCACCCGCCGCATGGCGGGCGAGACGGGTGTTGTCAACTCGTCCAATGAGAGCTCAGACAGGAATATCGATGAACGGAACCTTGGACGGATCCCCGCCGAGGTACTTGGTGATCAGCGCGTTGATGGTGCCGTCGTCGATTAGGCCTTGGATGACCGGGTCGAAGATCGCTTTCTTGCCGCTTCCCTTGCCGAAGATCGCGCCGTATTCCTCGCCGGTCTTGAACTGGGCGACAACCTCTTGCTTGCCACCGGACTGTGCAGCCTGCCCGAGGTTGATCGGCGTGTCGATGAGGATTCCATCGACCGTGCCGGCCGACAGTGCGGCATACGCGGAGGAGAGGTCCGGGAACGACTTGAAGTTGTCCAACCCCCATCCCGGCTTGTTGCCAGGAGTGATGTAGAACTCTGCGGTAGTCGACGCCTGGACGCCGACCGTCAGCTTCTTGACGTCATCCCAGCTGGCCACGGCCGTTCCTTTGTTGACGAGCAGGCCTTGGTCGCTCTTGAAGTAGCCCACCGAGAAATCGACGACCTTGGCTCGATCGTCGGTGATGGTCACCTGCGAGAGGACAATGTCGTAGCTCTTCGGATCGATCTGACCGGCGACGACGGCATCGAAGTTCTCATTGCGGAACTCCATCTTCAAGCCGCACCAACCGGCGATAATGTTGGCCATGTCGTACTCGATACCGCTCTTGATCAAGTCTGGGTCGACCTCGGCCTGTGTGGTGCCCCAGAAGTTCGGGCCGGGCAGGCTGGTGACGACGCTGAGCACGCCCGCCTTCACGGGCTTGCAGTCGTTCGTCGCTGCTGCCGGTGCTCCGCTGGCGCCGGTGCTGCCCGCCGCGGGTGTTTTGGTGTCGTCGCCACAAGCTGCGGCGAGCAGACCGACGGCCAGCAGGCCGACGATCATTCGTGGTGTCTTCATGAGTGGTGTTCTCCGGTTGTTCACGTCTGGCGGCGGAGCCGCGCCGACACGGTAGTCCACACGGCGATCCGGCCCGGCCCTCCGCCTCGCGCCGCACCAGGCCCGTGGA
>JANMMQ010000480.1:0-2073 GCA_031373465.1 Ilumatobacteraceae bacterium
CGAGGACGGGTCGCCGCTGCTGGGAACCCCTGAGAATGTTTCCGGTTGCTTCGACGGTGACGGTTCGGTGGCCATGTTCGCTGTCGCTGCCGGCGGCGCTACTGATCAGGTGGTCCCTTTTCGTCTCTGGGGTGAGTTGCAAGTGGCGGGTAGCAGTGGCGTGGTGTTGTCCCGTGCTACCGCAGAACGCGCCGGCGTCGGTATCGGCCAGGATGTTCGCCTCGCCGGTTGGTGCAACAGCGACGGCGAGATCTCTGAGCTCGATGTTCCCATCGACCTGCGGGTGAGCGGATTGTCCATCGGCCCGCTCGACGTGGAACCGCCGGCAACCACCTTGGAGACCGAGCCCGCGTACGTCGACCCGGTCGCGTTCCAAGCGCTGGTTGCCGGTGGTGCGGAGCCTCAAGGGGGGACGTTAGTGTGGCTGGATTCTGAGGCTTCGCCTGCAGAGGTTTCAGAAGGTCTCGCGTCGTTCTACATAGTCCGCGATCTCCGCGACCGCGCGAAATTGATCGACGAAGCGCTTGCAGCTGATGCGCGGTTGCTCTGGCTGCTCGCCGCTATCGGTGCCCTCGGTGGCATCCTCGTACTCGCGCCGATTCTCGGTCGTAACCTCCGTGACACCGGGCCAGAGCCGGCATCGCTGGCTGCGGTTGGCGCGCAGTCGACGCTGATTGCGCAACAGGCCATTGTCCACACCCTTGCGCTGGCAGTCATTGGAGCCCTGTCGTCGGCCCTCGTTGCTGTTCCCCTTGCCGCGGTGATGCCGCGCGGGCTGGCCGCCGCCATCTCTCCTGACCGACAGTTGTGGTTCGACGGATTGGTTACCGGCGTTGGGGTCGGGGTGTTGGTCATCGTGGTCGTCGTAATTGGAGCGCTCACCGCGTCGAGGATCGTGAGCAGCGACCGCCCGAACACAGCGCGTGTGTCGGCGCGAGGTGTTGGAGCGATTGGGTGGATTCGGCTGGGTCCCGGGGCGCGGACCGGTGTGTTGGCCGCAGTCGGTACACCGGCGGGACCGCGTCGGGCGAGCCCGTGGCCGAGCCTGGTCTCAATGGTGCTGGTCGCAACGGCCGGCGTGGCGAGCGTGACGTACCTGGCCGGATTACGTCACCTCGAACAGACCCCGCGGGTGGTCGGCTGGAACTGGGACGCGCTGATCAATTTTCAGTTCGGTTCAGGCGACCCCGAGCAGGTGCCCGAAGTTCTCGCGCGACTAACGGACATTGACGGCATCGAACAAGTCACAAAAGGTACGGCGTATCCGCCGTCGTTCCTCGTGGTCCCCGACACCGAGATTTCGTTCGTCTGGCCGTGGACATTCGGTACAGGTCCGCGAGCGATCGCGCCCTCGATGTTACGCGGGCGCGCTCCCACCGGCCCCGACGAGGTGGCGATCGATCAGGTACTCGCCGCGCAAGCCGGCCTTGCGGTCGGCGACACTGTTTCGTTCGGACGCAAGCCGCTCGTGGCGATACTCGATGACGAATTACAGCAGAGAGCCCAGCAGTCCGGCCTCGAGGGTCTCGTCTTCTCTGAGCACGACGATCAACTGGTGGTAGCGGTATTCCAGATCACCGGCATCGCCGTTTTACCCCTCGAGCGGAGTCAGGAGATTCCGCAGGCATCCTTCACTCTCGAGGGTTACGCGGACCTCGTCGAACCCACTGCCGAGGAACTGGCAGCGGCTCGCGCCTGGTTGCCGGATGCCCTTCCCTCCGAAATCAAAGTGGAAATGGAAGGCGCGATCGCAAACCTCGAAACGATCGACGAGCGGCCCAGCGCCTTGTACATGCGCTTTTCAGGCGACGCGCAGCCCACATACGACGCTCTTGGCGCAGTCGACGGCGTGGCTGAGGTCGTCATTCCCACGCCGGACCAGGTGTTGACGTTGCTTGTCAAATTGAACGTAGAAAGTACCGATCGAGTCCCAATCGCGTTGGCGGCCACGGTCGCAGCCCTGTTCGTAGCGCTCGCGAGCTATCTCCTGTTCGCTTCCGTGCGCGCCCGCCGCTTTGAGTTGGCGGTGATGCGCTCCCTCGGAATGTCGACGAGCGGCATCCGCCGTTCAGT